>CALUIG010000141.1 GCA_944320625.1 uncultured Alistipes sp. | reverse complement strand
CCCTCCATGTACGAACAGGGCCGCAACCTTCCGGCTGCGGCCCTGCATGGAATTCCGACACGGGAATCAATAGCTGCGCGCAAAGAGCACACGGCGATGCGACGGTTTTCCGGAGTAGATGCAGACACCCTCCTCGTCCGGAGCATCGACCGGAATACAGCGGATCGTGGCCTTCGTGGCATCCTTGATCGCCACCTCGGTCTCGACCGTCCCGTCCCAGTGCGCGAGGATGAAACCGCCCTTCGTATCGAGCACCTCCTTGAACTCCTCCCACGTATCGACCTTCGTGATCATCGAGTCGCGGAAGGACAGTGCCTTGCGGTAGATATTTTCTTGAATCTCGGTCATCAGACCCTCGATCCGGTCGATAAGGCCCTCCTGCGGCACGGTCTCCTTTTCGAGCGTATCGCGGCGCACCAGTTCGATCGTGCCGTTCTCCATGTCGCGGGGTCCCATGGCCAGACGCACGGGTACACCCTTGAGTTCGTATTCGGCGAACTTGAAGCCCGAACGCACGTTGTCCCGGTCGTCGATCTTCACCGAAATACCCTTGGCTTTCAGCCCCTCGGCGATGGCTTCGAAACGTTTGCGGATCTCGACCAGCTGCTCCTCGCCCTTGTAAATGGGGATCATCACCACCTGGATCGGGGCGAGTTTCGGAGGCAGCACCAGACCGTTGTTGTCCGAGTGGGCCATGATCAGCGCCCCCATCAGCCGGGTCGAAACACCCCACGACGTCGCCCAGACGTATTCGAGCTTGCCCTCCTTGTTGACATACTGCACATCGAAGGCCTTGGCGAAGTTCTGTCCCAGGAAGTGCGACGTACCGCTCTGGAGCGCCTTGCCGTCCTGCATCAGCGCCTCGATCGTGAGCGTATCCTCGGCCCCGGCGAAACGCTCGTTGGGCGACTTGTGTCCCACGACCACCGGAAGCGACATCCACTCCTCGGCAAATTTCTGATAGACATGGATCATCTTCGTAGCCTCCTCGATGGCCTCCTCACGCGTGGCATGGGCCGTATGTCCCTCCTGCCAGAGGAATTCGGCCGTACGCAGGAACAGGCGCGTACGCATCTCCCAGCGCACGACATTCGCCCACTGGTTGCAGAGGATCGGCAGGTCGCGGTACGACTGGATCCAGTTCTTGTAGGTATTCCAGATGATCGTCTCCGAGGTCGGGCGCACGATCAGCTCCTCTTCGAGTTTGGCGTCGGGATCGACCACCACCCCCTTGCCTTCGGGATCGTTCTTCAGGCGGTAGTGCGTCACCACGGCACACTCCTTGGCGAAGCCCTCGACATGGTGGGCCTCCTTCGAGAAGAAGGACTTCGGAATGAAAAGCGGGAAATAGGCATTCTGATGCCCCGTCTCCTTGAACATCTTGTCCAGCGCATCGTGCATCTTCTCCCAGATGGCATAGCCATAGGGTTTGATGACCATACATCCGCGCACGGCCGAATTTTCGGCCAGCCCGGCCTTCACCACCAGGTCGTTGTACCACTGCGAGTAGTTTTCGTCCGATTTGGTGAGGTCTTTGAGTTCCTTTGCCATAACGTATCTTGATTTACATTCGTTTCGTGGCGCAAATATACAAAAAAATACAAGGTCCGCCACGAAAGCAGACCTTATATTCTTGATGGGACTCCTCCAGACGCTCCACACTCTGTCCCACACTCTGTCCCACACTCCGTTTCAAACTCCGTTTCAAACTCCGCCCTGCACTCCGTCCCGCCGCACTCCGTCCCGCCGCACTCCGTCCGCCACCGCCATCCAACGGTCGCCCCCCCGAGTCCGGTTGTCCGGGCCTTCACGGCTCAGAAGCGGAAATTGAGCGTCATGGCGATGTAGTGCCGCGTGAACGAGGTCTCGTAAAGACCCGACAGAGTCATCGGATCGCCCGTAAGGTAATCCTGGCTCAGGAAGAGCTGATAACCGTTCAACTTGTCGGAGACATTCTGATAGGCAATATCAAGCGACACGCCGCGCGAAAACGTCACCCCGATACCAGCCGAGAGATAGCTGCTCTGGTAAGTCACCGGCATGCCGGTGTTGACCCGGTTGGCATAGCTGTTGCGGTCCTGGAGCATCGAACCGGTGAACCCGCCGCCTACGCGCAGAGCCAGAATCGGCAACGGCCGAATCTCGGCTCCCACACGCAGGGAGTTCGTCGCCTGGAAATTCTCCTTGAACTCGGCCCGGTAATCCTCCGACGAGAGGTCGTTGTAGCGGGGAACCCCCTTGACACGGATCCCGTTGTACCAGTCACGCTCGTAGTCCACCGACACGATGGCGAAGTTGCCGAACGTGTACGACGCCCCGAACATCAGTCGGGCCGGCGAAGTGAAATTCCAACTGTCCGGGCCCTCGTTGGTGGCCGTCGGGGAGTCATTCCCGGCCTCCACACCGTGAATCGGGCCGTTATTGCCGACGATGTCCCCGGTCTGCACGATCCTCGTCGTGATTCCGGCCCGGTAGGAGTAGTCGAGCGAATAGTAGGTCGGCGTGTGGAATGCCACCCCCACGCGCAGCCCGTTCACCGGACGAACCACCACACCGAGTTTCAGATTGACTCCGCTGCCGTCGATCGTCATCCGCTGATAGAGGTTCATCATTTCGAGCTGCTCGGTCATATCCTCCCACACTCCGGTCTCCCGATTGAAGGACTGCGCCACACCGTTCGTATTGAAGTAGCCGTACTCCTCCTGATAGGTCATCGCCGTACGCTTGTAGACACTCTGGATCCCGAGCGTGGCCCCGAAGTAGACGATGTTGTTGATGTTACCGCCCAGCGAGATGTCGAACTCGTTGATCGACCCGCTGTTGACCACATCCATCGAGTGCAGGACCGAGGCATTTCCGCCGATGCGCGCCACGCCCCAGGGGTTATTGCCCCCATCCGGGAAATAGTCGACCATATAGCCGTCATAGCCGAGCGCCGCGGGCCACACGCTGGGGTGAAGATCGGGCATCAACAGCTGATTCGACGAATTGGGCCGTGTCCCCCAGGAGTTCAGCTGCTGGGAGAAGATGTCGCCAATGGTCGGCATCAGCACCGGAGCACCGTTTCCGGGCGAAGGCTCGAAAAGCGACTCCGCAGAGAACGAGTAACGCGAGTTGAAATCAGCGATACGGTTGAGCCCCAGTCCCAGTGTCAGGCTGGTCAATGCCCGGGAACCACTTTCGAAGACATTCATCGCCACGCCGACATTGGCAAAGGCAAAGCGGGTCTTGTTGTTGTTCTGCCACGAGGCGGTCCCTTCAGTCGTAGCGTGCGACACGGTTACGAGCGGTGTGAAGGAGAACTCACTGCCGCGATACATGCCCAATCCGGCAGGATTGAGCGCCATCGACGTAAGATCGGCGCCGAGAGACGTAAAGGCCCCGCCCATACCCATGGCCCGGGCGGTTCCGAAGAGATGCGTGCGACTGAGTTCGGCGAAGTCCGACGCCCAAAGCATGTCGCGGTTCACCACCGAACCTCCGAATCCGTAATTGATCTGCGGATCGGCATTCTGAGCCCGAAGGGGCATGGCCACGAGGGCCACGAGGCACCAAAAACCTATTTTTCCCAAAGCTTTCATATTCGAACCTTTTTGAAAAACCGAAAACTACCGGCTGCCCCGGCTGCCGCCACCGCCGACCGAGCCGCCGCGCGAACCGCCCCCTCCGAAACTGCCCGACGAACTGCCTCCGCGCGATCCGCCGAAACTGCTTCCGCTGTTGTAGCTGCTGCCCCGGGAGCCGCTGTTGCCGCTGTTGTAGTTCGGAGTCCGGTTGTAGTTATTGTTGTACGTGTTGTTGCGATTCGTCCGCGAATCGTTGCCGAAGGGGCTGCTGTCCCGGCGACTGCCATAACGGGAATTGTAGTTCACACTCCGTCGGCCACTGCTTCCTCGGGAGTTGTAACTGCCCGATCCGGTTCCGTAAGACCGGCCCGACAAGGTCCGCCCGGGGGTATAGCTGCGGTAGTTGCGACCGCCCGGATTGGCATAATAGTTCCGGTGCGTCACACCCCCGTGCCAGCCGGGCCTCCAATGCGGATGTCCGTACCATCCATACCACCCGTGCCAGCGGGGCCCCCACCAGGGATCATACCACGAACTGTACCAGGGACGCCAGGGCCCGTACCACGAATAGTACCAGGAGTCATACCAGGAATTCCAGCCGAAATTCCAGCCCCAGCTGCCGAATGAAAGTCTCGGACCCCAGGGCCAACTCCAGCCGTAATACCAGGGATCACAGAGAATCGTACCGCCCCAGGTTCCGAACATCGAGGTGATGTACTTGGGTTCGACCCAGACCTGGTCCCCGGAAATCACGATGTTGTAGAAGGCCGGATCGTAAGCCGACGCATAGGTGAATGCCGAACTGTAACGTGCGTCGAGGTAGCTCGACGGCATTTTATAGGTCGGGGATTCGAAACCTCTCAGGCGACGGGCATAAGCGCTCTGGTAATCATCGGCCAGGACACTTTCGTAGGGATTGGCCTCGGGCGACGTATACTCATAGTATCTGTTTTCGGCCGCGGCGGCTTCGGCCTCCGCGATCCGGGCTTCCCATTGTGCCTTTCGGGCTTCGGCGGCAGCACGTTGCGCTTCGGCTTCGGCCTGCTGCTTGCGGGCGATTGCTGCGCGGTCATGGACGGCGTAGAGATCGTCGGGAGCAACTCCTGCCGAGGCCTGATAGAGCGACGAGCACCCAACCGATCCGGCTGCAAGGAAGAGTATTCCGATTAAAACCTTGAACTGTTTCATAGCGCACAAATGTTTGCGTTAGTTTCCTACCTAAAAAACGAAAATCATACCGATTTTAGTATCATCCTACCAGATAAACGGATCAGCAACCCGAATACTGCATTTACCTGCATTTACAAAGATAATCTTTTTCGGGGTAAAAAGCGGGAATCGATGTCTTTTCGGGGATAATTTTCAGTTTGAAGTCATTTTTTTCGTCCAGAAGTGTCAAAAAATAAAAAATATGTCTATATTTGCAGTCCCAAAACGGAAGTTTCGGGGGGGGTGAGGTGATACAAGCACAGCACTCCGCGACCAAAAGGAGAGATGCCGGAGTGGTCGATCGGGCCGCACTCGAAATGCGGTGTACGGGCAACTGTACCGGGGGTTCGAAT
>CALUIG010000140.1 GCA_944320625.1 uncultured Alistipes sp. | reverse complement strand
CCGGCCCGACCGCAGAGTCCTGCCAACGGATCTACCTTCGGGATCCCGGCAGAAGGCTGCCGCGAGATGCTCGGTCCACGGGGCATTCGACCCTGCGCCAGAAAGCCTGCCCTGCAGAGAAAAGACGAACCAAAGGAGAGAGCGGAATATGAAAAAAGAACTTCTACACACATCCTCCGAGTTGATCGACTATATCAACCAGGTGGGTTTCCTGCCCCTGCTGCGCATGGGCGTAAGGGGCTGGTCGGCAGAAGAGGTGACGGACGAGGATTGCCAGTACACCCGGTTGCCCGACGGCGGCTGGGAATGGCCACTGTGGGAGTGGAAAGGTGCGATTCTCCAGGAAAGCGGCTGTGCATACGGCAAGTTTTTCGAACGAAAGGCCGCATTCATCAGTCGTGCATGGTGGCCCGACTTCTGCAATTACCGACGGAGCCTCTATCCCCGACCCGAGGAGGAGAGCATCGAAAAGAGCATTCTCGAAGTGTTGGAGAGCGAAGGAAGTCTGATCACCCGGGAGCTGCGTGCCGCCTGCGGATTTACGGGGCCCAAAATGCGGAGTCGGTTCGATGCCTATGTGACCCGGCTGGAGATGGGCGGCTACATCGTAACGGAAGACTTCGTCTATCCCCTCGACCGCCACGGACGGGAGTATGGCTGGGGCTGGTCGCTGCTTACCACTCCGGAGGCCCTCTTCGGATGGGAGGCCTGTCACCCCGACCGAACCCCGCAGGAGTCGCGGGAACGACTCCTCGGCCAGTTCCGGGAAATTCTGCCCGATGTCTCCGAACAGAGGCTGAATGCCCTGCTCAAATGATCCGGAGGAAGGCAGGAACAAGCGAAAAACTTCGAGTTTGACACAACCGGTCCGGCTCCTGGTCCGGGCTTATGGACCGTTCTAAATACAGGATGCACATGGACGAAGAATTCGATTACAGAGAAGCATTGGAAGAGGCCCGCAGGAGAATGGCCGAATACGGGCGTAACGGCTCGGATGAGGCTCTTGACGCGCATTGGGAGGTATGTTGCGGTGATGTCCTGCTTGCAGAAGAGAATCTGAGAAAACAGGACCGGGTGTGGGAAAACGCATCGTTGGCAAGGGAATTTCTGGCTTTGGCAAACTTTCTCGAAGGCTACGACACGATGCTGGACAACCTGTATACCGCCCTGCGGAGAATGAGGTCCGCCATTTCGGAACATCCGAGGCTGGAAGCCGAGATTCTGGAACTGGAACAGACGGTCATTCATCGCATCGAAGCTTTGTGCGGTCATGAACTCGAGGCGAGCGAGGAGGTTGACCGGGAGCTCGCCCTATACCGGCAGAACATAGACTATGCGGACAAGGGCCTTTTTGACAAGATCGTTCAAAAAGGCCACCTCAGGAAAGATCCGATAGAGTGGAGCCCGGATTATGAAAATATCATCGACGAAGCAACGCGCCAGACCTACTCCCTTTTGGAGGGGTATCCGCGCGGCATGGGGTTTTGTTTCGCCTATTGGAGTACCAAGAAGCAGGTCCTGAAAGAGCGTTACGGGCTGGACTGGAAAAGTCCCTCCGCCATGAATCCGAGAGTGATCTTCGATTGAGTGCGCATCGGGACAAAACCTGTTATTGCCGATGAAACCGGCCCGAAGATACTCCTGAAACCGGTTTCACAACATTCCGGATCACAGGCCGAAGAGAATCGGCCGGCAGGATCTGCCACATCGGCACCCCGGGCCGCATCCGCAAGCAACAACGGACTTGCCCACAGATCTGACTCCGGGTTATTCCCCGATCAGATCGCTTTCCAGAGCGTCAACGACCGCTTTTCCGCGGGTTATGCTGACCCGTATTTCACTCGCCTTGACCGGATCGAACGTACAGCGCTGCAGCCCTCCGGAGGAGGCTTCTCCGGCAAATACAGGCAGGAACTGGCCCCCGCCGTCGGAAATCAGGATTTCGAATGCACAATCGGTGCCCCGACCCCAACGGATCGCCAGGTCTCCAATATCCCGATCCCCCCGTACCGGCAGGGTCACCTCCCCACCCCGGCCGAGTGTGACGGGGAACTCGACGGAACTCCCTCCGGCGGAGCGTTCCGAGTGCCCCGCCGGATCCAGGACCTCGATCCGGGCCGAAAGCCGGATGTCGGTCGACGATGCCCCGATCTGAATATCGAACTCACCCGGTTCGACAACACGCCGCATCCCGGCATCGACCAGCGAAAGATCCTTCGGAGTGAGGGTCATCGTCACCCGTTTCGTCTCGCCCGGTTCCAACGTGACCCGTTCAAAGCCCTTGAGCAGTTTTTCGTAAACGGTAATCGAACTCAGAAGGTCGCGGACATAGAGCTGCACCACCTCATCGCCCTTCCGGCTCCCCGTATTGGTGACATCGAATGACACCTCGAACGATTCATCGGGGCGGATCTCCGAGCGCGACAGTTCGAGATTCGAATAGGTGAAAGTCGTATAGCTCAGCCCGAAGCCGAAATCATAAAGCGCCCCATTGATCCGGGACTGATTGCCGTCCGGACCCGGGTCCCGGGCCCCGTCGATCTGGGAATTGGGCTTGGCCGGGAAATTGAACGGAATCTGTCCCACGGTCTTTGGGAAGGTCACCGTGAGTTTGCCTCCGGGATTGTAATCCCCGAGCAGGACCTCGGCAAGGGCCGTACCGCCGTGGGATCCCGGATACCAGGCTTCGAGGATCGCATCCGCATGGGCTGCCGCCCAGTTGATCGAAAGCGGACGCCCATTGATCAGTATGACAATCAAAGGTTTGCCGGTCTTATGCACTTCGCGCAGCAGCAGTTCCTGACGACCCGGCAGATCCAGGCTTGTCCGGCTCTTGTTCTCGCCGCAGGTCCGGGGGTCGCCTCCGACCACCGCAATGACCACATCGCTGGCCTGCGCGAGGTCGACCGCCTCACGGATCAACCGGATCTCCTCCCCGTCCGGTTCCGACGGCAGGATCTCCGAAACCGGCCAGTTGGCATCCACAAGTTCGCACCCTTTCGCATAGACCACCCGGGCCTTGCCGGCGAGAGCCTGCGACAACCCCTCGTAAACCGAGACGGACTCGGTCGCAAGCGGTCCATAATGCGTATGTACGAAAGCCGTTTCATCCGCATTCGGTCCGATAACGGCCACCTGTTTCAACCGGGCGGCATCGAGAGGCAGCGTATTCTCCCGGTTTTTGAGCAGGACGATGGACTCCCGCGATGCCTGGAGGGCAACCCGGTTGTTCCCGGGTCCGTCCACCTCCCGATCCGCAGCCTCGTAATCCAACTGGTAGGGATTGTCGAAAAGTCCGACCAGGAATTTCACCCGCAGGATGTCCCGGACCCGGCTGTCGATCACCTCCATCGGGATCCGGCCCTCCCGGACCAACTCCCGAAGCGGCAGCACGAAACTCTCCGGAGAGCGGAAGGTGCATCGGACGTTCAGTCCGGCCATGACGCTCTGATAGACCGACTCCTTCATGTCCGCAGCAACCCGGTGTTTGGAATGGAGGTATTCGACGGCATCACTGTCCGAAACCACATACCCGCGGAATCCGAACTCCTTGCGCAGCCGTTCGTCCAGCCAGTACGCACTGCCCTGAATCGGGAAACCGTCGTAATCGTTGTAGGAGCTCATCACGCCGAGCAGCCCGCCTCTGGAAATCACCTCCCGCCAGGGATAGACATGGATATTCTCGACCTCATGGGGCGGCATCTGCGGATCCACCCGCGACATGCCTTCGCGGGCTCCCTTGTTGTTGGAATAGGCGATATAGTGCTTCGACGTGGCCGCCACCTGATAATCCTGCTGAAGGCCGAGGACCATCTGTACGCCGAGTTCCGCCACCAGATAGGGATCCTCGCCGTAAACCTCCTCGTAACGGCCCCAACGCTGATCGCGCCCCACGTCGAGAATGGGCGCATAGACATTCGTATAGCCGAGCAACCGGGCCTCCCGGCCGGTAATGTAGCCGACCTGACGGATCAGTTCGCGGTTCCAGGTATGCCCGAGGCCGAGCTGGGTCGGGAAATTGGTCGCGCGGAAGGCTTCCACGCCCCGAATCCCCTCATTGGTGAAGTCCACGGGAATACCCAACCGGGTCTCTTCGACAAAGAAACGCTGCACTTCGTTCAGGGCCCAGGCGTGTTTGGACGCCGGCCACAGATAGGGACTCTCGTAAACGGGAACACCCCAACCCCGGAATCCGTTGAGATGTTCGTCGATGGCGCCGATGCCGTCCTTCCAGAGTTTCTCCTTCCACTCCGGGGTCGGCAACTGATCCGGCAAGACCCGCAAATATCCGTAGAGCGTGACCATCTGGCAGGTTTTCTCCTCCAGGGTCATGCGGGCAAGCAGATCCTCGATCCGCTCATCCAGGTCGGCCGAAGGATCTTCGTAGACATCCATCCTGCCGTTCTTGTTGAAGTCGATATACCCCGGCACATCTTTCACGGGAGAGGGGCCCGCCGCCACACTGAGGCGGGAAACCGATCCTGCAAGGATCAAAAACAGAAAAAATCTCTTCATACGACAGCGTTTAGGGTTTCAAATAAGCCGATCAAAAAGGAATCCCGCCAACCCGGCCCGGGCCGATTTACAGGATCCGCGCTTCTGACAAAAATACGCATAAATTTGCATGCAGTCAATCCCCGACGCATCGAAATGATCCGAGAGGCTGTATTCCGCGAGCCGCACGCCGCAGGCCGGGCTGCGGTGGGAAGCTCACTCCACCCCACCGCCTATCCTCGCAGCATCCGATCCGCCGTGGAGGGAGGGGATGGGCCGGGAGTCTGCCGATCATCCTGCGCGGCCGGAAGGGCAACATAATTGACCCGAAAAAATCAAACTTCGCACAAAAACATTATCTTTGCAACCGATAAAACAACAAACACCATGAACGCTATCACTCGCACCGATTTCACGTTCGAAGGACAAAAAAGCAAGTATACGGGAAAAGTCCGCGACGTGTACGACATCCATGACGAATACCTGGTCATGGTGGCAACCGACCGGATCTCGGCTTTTGACGTGGTCCTGCCCGAAGGCATTCCCTACAAGGGACAGGTTCTGAATCAGATTGCCGCCAAGTTCCTCGATGCTACGGCCGACATTCTCCCGAACTGGAAACTGGCCGTCCCCGATCCGATGGTCACGGTAGGCCGCAAGTGCGAGCCGTTCAAGGTGGAGATGGTCATCCGGGGCTATCTCTCGGGGCATGCCTGGCGGGAGTACAAGGCCGG
>CALUIG010000139.1 GCA_944320625.1 uncultured Alistipes sp. | reverse complement strand
CAAACTCAGCCGAACCGTCCGAACGTGATTTTCATCTATGCCGATGATCTGGGGATCGGAGATTTGAGTTGCTATGGAGCGACGAAGATTTCGACTCCGAATCTGGATCGTCTGGCCACCCAGGGGCAGCGATTCACGAATGCCTATGCTACTTCAGCAACGAGTACGCCGTCGCGTTTCGGCCTGCTGACGGGCATGTACCCGTGGCGTCAGCAGAATACGGGCATTGCCCCGGGCAATTCCGAACTGATCATCGATACGGCGTGCTATACGCTGGCGGATGCGTTGCACGGCGTGGGTTATGCGACGGGAGCCGTGGGGAAATGGCATTTGGGTCTCGGGCCGGTCGGAGGCACGGATTTCAATGCTGAGATCCGTCCGGGAGCCCGCGACATCGGCTTCGACTATGAATTCCTGATTCCGGCAACGGTGGACCGGGTTCCATGCGTTTTTGTCGAGAACGGACACGTGGTGGACCTGGATCCTGAGGACCCGATTACGGTGAGCTACGATCACAAGGTGGGAGACTGGCCGACCGGGGAGGAGAATCCCGAGTTGGTGAAGTTGAAACCGAGCCAGGGCCACAACAATACGATCATCAACGGCATTCCGCGCATCGGCTGGATGACGGGCGGGAAATCCGCGCTGTGGGTCGACGAGAATATCGCCGATACGATCACGGCGAAGGCCACGCGCTTCATTGCACAGCATAAGGACGAGCCCTTCTTCCTCTATATGGGGACGCAGGACGTACATGTCCCTCGGGTGCCGCATCCCCGTTTTGCGGGTAAGAGCGGCCTGGGGACACGTGGTGACGTGATCCTGCAACTCGACTGGACGATCGGCGAGGTGATGCGCACGCTGGACAGCCTGGGGATCGCCGACAATACGCTGTTTATCTTCACGTCGGACAACGGCGGAGTGATCGATGACGGTTATCAGGATCAGGCTCTTGAGTTGCTGAACGGCCATACCCCGATGGGAATCTACCGGGGCGGGAAATACAGCCTCTACGAGGCGGGAACCCGGGTTCCGTTCATTGTCCGCTGGCCTGCGCGCGTGCAGCCGGGCGAACAGCCGGCCCTGTTCTCTCAGATCGATGTCTATCGTTCTCTGGCCGCCCTGACCGGGGCAGAACTTCCTGCCACGGCGGCTCCGGACAGCCGGGACTGCCTGCCGACCCTGCTGGGAGAAAGCCAAACCGATCGGGAATACGTCGTGCAGCAGAATCTGAACAATACGCTGGCCATCATTTCGGGTCCGTGGAAATACTTTGAGCCGAGCGACGGCCCGGCCCTGGAGTTCTGGACAAAGACCGAACTGGGGAACTCTCCCGAGCCGCAACTGTATGATCTGACGGCGGATCCGCGTGAACAACACAACGTGGCCGCGGAGCATCCGGACGTGGTTGCCGATCTGGCGGCCCGGCTTGCGGAGGTCCGTGGCGCGGTGGCCTCGACCGTGAAGTGACATTTCCCGGCCGGCCGACCTCCGGCCCTGCCGATTCCCTCTTTTGAAACGGACACCCCTGCCGCTATCGCGCGGCAGGGGTGTTTTCGTGTGAGGGGCCTTCACTCTCCTTCCTGGTCCCTTGCGGACTATTCCTCTGTTTTTTTCTCGGCGAGGCGCAACTCCCGGAAACAATGGCGGCAGATGGGCTCGTAGCTGTCCTGGGCCCCGAGCATGACCTGTTTTTCGTCATTGGTGAGACGGTGGGAGTGGTGTGCGAGGTTCCCGCAGCGGACGCAGATGGCGTGGACCTTGGTGACGTATTCGGCCGTGGCCATGAGGGCGGGCATGGGCCCGAAGGGTTTTCCGGTATAGTCCATGTCGAGTCCTGCGACAATGACGCGGATTCCGCTGTCGGCGAGTTTCCGACAGACATCCACGATGCTGCTGTCGAAGAACTGGGCTTCGTCGATACCCACGACGTCGACGTCGGAGGTCATCAGCAGAATGTTCTGGGGCGATTCGACGGGAGTCGAGCGAATGGCGTTTGCGTCGTGTGAGACGACCTCCTCTTCGGAGTAGCGGACGTCGATCCGGGGTTTGAAGATCTCGACGCGCAGGTGGGCGAACTGAGCCCTTTTGAGCCTGCGGATCAACTCTTCGGTCTTTCCGGAGAACATCGATCCGCAGACGACTTCGATCCAGCCCTTGCGGCTGGCATTTTCGAGAAACATGGGTTAAGGAGCGAATTTTTACGTTTGTGTTTTCGGCATTCGGGGCCGGTTCGGCTACTTGCCGATGGCGCACTCGTCGACCCGTTCGATGCGGGCGCCGAGGGCATTGAGCCTGAGGTCGATGTCCTTGTATCCGCGGTCGATCTGGTCGATGTTCTGAATGGTGGAGACCCCGTCTGCGGACATGGCGGCGATGAGCAGGGCGACTCCGGCTCGGATGTCGGGCGATGTCATGCGCGTGGCGCGGAGATTGAGCCGGTGGTCATGGCCGATGACGGTGGCGCGGTGGGGGTCGCAGAGGATAATCTGGGCGCCCATGTCGATGAGTTTGTCGACGAAGAAGAGCCGGCTTTCGAACATCTTCTGGTGGATCAGCACGGCCCCCTTGGCCTGTGTGGCTACGACCAGGAAGATCGACAGCAGGTCGGGGGTCAGTCCGGGCCAGGGAGCGTCGGCGATGGTCATGATCGACCCGTCGAGAAAGGTTTCGATGCTGTAATGGTCCTGCTGGGGGATGTAGATGTCGTCACCGCGTTGTTCGAACTGGATTCCCATGCGGGCAAACTGGGCGGGGATGATGCCGAGGTTGTCGTAGGAGACGTTGCGGATGGTCAGTTCCGAGCGGTTCATGGCGGCCATTCCGATGAAACTTCCGACCTCGATCATGTCGGGCAGCAGGGTGTGCTCCGTACCTCCGAGCGCATCGACGCCCTCGATGGTCAGCAGGTTCGAGGCGATTCCGGAGATCCGGGCGCCCATGCGGTTGAGCATTCTGCAAAGCTGCTGCACGTAGGGTTCGCAGGCGGCGTTGTAGATTGTGGTGGTGCCGTGAGCCATGACGGCGGCCATGACGATGTTGGCCGTACCGGTCACGGACGCCTCGTCGAGGAGCATGTAGGTTCCCTTGAGCTCCTTTCCCTCGACCATGAAGAACTCGTCGGCGATGTCGAAGTTGAACCGGGCTCCGAGTTTCTGGAATCCGAGGAAATGGGTGTCGAGACGTCGGCGTCCGATCTTGTCTCCGCCGGGTTTGGGGATGTATCCGACGCCGAATCGGGCGAGCATGGGCCCGATGAGCATGACGGAGCCGCGCAGTCGGGTGCAACGTTGGCGGTAGTCGTCGGTTTGGATATATTCGAAGTCGATGTCGCGGGCCTGGAAGGCGTATGTATCGTCTGCGAGCTGTTCGACGATGACGCCCATGCGGCGGAGGAGTTCGATGAGTTGCAGGACGTCGAGGATGCGTGGGATGTTCCTCACGACGACGCGCTCGGGCGTGAGGAGTGTGGCACAGAGGATCTGGAGGGCTTCGTTTTTGGCGCCCTGGGGGGTAATCGTACCGTGGAGGCGGTGTCCGCCTTCGACTTTGAAGATAGCCATTTCGGATCTCGGTTAATGGGTTCGGAAACTCCGGATTCCGGAAGCCGCGACGGAAAGTTGAGGGGTTCCGGCGGGTTCACTTTTCTTACAAAGATAATAGGAATTCGGGCTTTTTGCGGGGGTAGGCGAAATATTTTCGTGAAAAATTTTTGCGGATCATTTTTTTGTTGTACTTTTGCAATCCGTAAAAATGTCAGAAACAATAAAAACCAGATAGCTATGGCAATGAAGAGAACTTACCAGCCTTCGCGTCGCAAGCGTATCAACAAGCATGGATTCCGTGCTCGCATGGCTACGGCCAACGGACGCAAGGTGCTGGCTGCGCGCCGCGCAAAGGGCCGCAAGAAGCTGACCGTGTCGGACGAGTCGACGTTCAAGTACGCATAGGTTTCTTGTCGGGAAGAGATGAGGTCGGCTTCGTGAGAGCCGGCCTTTTTTCGTTGGGAGGACGCTGAAAACAGGAAATGCCGATGAACGGAGTGCTGACGAGTGAACGTTTGACGTTGCGCCCGTGGCGTGTGGAGGATGCCGGGGTGCTTTTCGAGATGGCGCGGGATCCGCGGGTGGGCCCCGCTGCGGGATGGCCGCCGCACCGGAGCGTGGCGGAGAGCGAGGAGGTGATCCGGACGATCTTTTCGGCTCCGGAGACCTATGCTGTCGTGTTGCGCGGGACGGATCGTCCTGTCGGCTGCGTGGGGCTGCTGTTCGGGGCATCGAGCCACTTCCCGATCAGGCCCTCGGAGGCCGAGGTGGGCTACTGGCTCGGTACCGGCTGGTGGGGCCGGGGATTGATCTCCGAAGCGCTGGGAGAACTGTTGCGTCATGGATTCGAGGAGTTGGAACTTACGGCGCTGTGGGGCTGCTGCTTTACCGAAAACGACGCTTCGCGGCGGGTGATGGAGCGGTGCGGTTTCCGTTATGTGCGGAGTGAAGCGGCACTTCCGGTCTGCCCCGACGGCACGCAGCATGGTGGGGAGATCTGGCGGTTGACGCGCGAAGCGTGGCGGTTGATGCGGGGCGTCTCTCTGCGCCGGGCGTCGGAGTCGGATATTCCGCTGATTCGTCAGGTTGCCGATGTCGCTTTCCCGGCTACTTATCGGGAGATCCTCACCTCGCCCCAACTCGATTACATGATGGAGTGGATGTACTCCGAGAAGAGCCTCCGGGAGCAGTTCCGCGAGGGACATTGTTTCTATCTGGCTTTTGACGGGGGCGATCCGGTGGGCTACGTGTCGGTCGAACGGCAGGGGGAGCGCCTTTTCCACTTGCAGAAGATCTACGTGTTGCCCGAAGTCCAAGGTCGGGGTGTCGGTCGACGCCTTTTCGAACAGGCCGTGGCACACGTTCGGCGCCTCTGCCCGGGTGCCTGCCGCATGGAGTTGAATGTCAACCGTCACAACCGGGCGTTGCACTTTTACGAACGAATGGGTATGCGCCGCCTGCGCGAAGGGGATTTCCCGATTGGTGAGGGGTTCTATATGAATGACTACATCATGGGGTTGGATCTCGAATAGTCGGCGGGCACACCTTGTCGGCAGCCATATCCGACATGCAAAAAAGCGGAACTCTCAGACAGTTCCGCTTTTCGTATATCTTCCGGCCTCCCTGCAGTTATATCTTGGGGCCGCTTTTCTAATATATCCTCCGGGTTCTCTCTCTTTTTCTCCCTCTCTTTCCTCT
>CALUIG010000138.1 GCA_944320625.1 uncultured Alistipes sp. | reverse complement strand
TTGAAACATGAAAAATATGGATAAGATTCAGGATGAAATCATCGAGGAGTTCTCGGTTTTCGACGACTGGCTCGACAAATACGACTACCTGATCGGTCTGAGCGAAACGCTCCCGGCAATCGTCCCCGAGCACCGCACGGAACAGTATCTCATTCAGGGGTGCCAGTCCCGCGTATGGGTCGACGCCCGGCTCGACGGAGGACGCGTCTACTATGCCGCCGACAGCGACGCCATCATCACCAAGGGAATCATCGCCCTGCTGATCCGCGTGCTCAACGGACGCACCCCGAAAGAGATCCTCGATACCGAACTCTACTTCATCGACGCCATCGGGCTGAGCGCCAACCTCTCCCCCACGCGAGCCAACGGACTCCTGGCCATGGTCAAGCAGATGCGCCTCTACGCCCTGGCCTTCGAGGCCAAGGCCGAATCCGAGGAGCAGGAGCCAAAAAAGGCGGAATAACCCTCCGACAACTTCCCCGAACGTCCGGACCCGCAACAGCAGGAACGGACGACAGGTAACGCATGAAATCCAAGAAAAGATGACACCCGAAGAGATTCTTGAGGTCGAAAAGGAGATCGTCGCGACGCTCAAGAACATATACGATCCGGAGATCCCGGTCAACATCTACGATCTCGGTCTGGTTTACGAAATCGACTACACGCCCGACGGTGTGGCCACGATCCGCATGACCCTCACGGCCCCCAACTGTCCGATGGCCGACATGCTCGTCGAGGATGTCAACATCCAGGTCGCCAAGGTCAAGGGCGTAAAGTCGGTGAATGTCATTCTCACGTTCGATCCCGTCTGGGACAAGAGCATGATGTCCGAAGAGGCGCTGCTCGAACTCAACATGCTCTGACAATGGACGACGCGGCGCAACGCATGATGGAACGCCTCGAAGCCCGGGCCGGAGAACACGCCTGCGGCGGGTATCTTGCGGCGCTCGAAACGATTCAGCGTACCGAAATCTTCACGACGCTGCTCTTCGACCGGCTCCAGCGCAAGATGCGCCTCGTCGAGGCTCTCCGGACCGAAGCCTCCGAAAACTGGAACCAGACCTTCTACCTGCTCTACTTCCGCACACTCGGAGACCGCCGCAATCAGGAGGCCTACCTCGAACTCGCACGAAAGGTTCCCTACCGGATCGTCCTGCGCGAACGAAAGGTCCCCCACGCCATCGAAGCCATGCTTTTCGGTGCATCGGGACTCCTGGAGCTATACCGGCACGACGAATACACACTCAACCTCCGCCGCAGTTTCGAACACCTGGCCGCCAAGTACGAAATCACGCCCCTGGATGCTTCCGTCTGGGAGCTGTCCGAAATCCGACCCGCAAACCATCCCGTCCTGCGGCTAGCTCAGGCCGCAGAGTTCTTTGCCCAGGACGACTTCCTCGTGGAGCGCACCATGGCCTGCCGCTCGGAAGAGGATGTACGCAAGCTCTTCGGAATCGAAGCCTCCGAATACTGGAAAACCCATTTCGTCCCAGGGGCCGAAAGCGACGCCCGACCCAAACGCATCGGGGCTTTCAAGGCCAACATCATCGGAATCAATCTCGTGGCCGTACTCCAGTTCGCCTACGGAAGTTACACCGCCAGCGAGCGGCTGCGCGACAGTGCCCTCTCGCTGCTCGAACGTCTCCCTGCCGAGGACAACCGCTACATGCGCGAATGGACGGCTGCCGGAGTGCGACCCCGCAATGCCTTCGAATCCCAGGCCCTGCTCCAGCTCGCCACCGAATATTGCGCTCCAGGCCGATGCAGGGAGTGTCCCGTCGGACGCCGGATCGCAAGACTGAGGCCCGAAATCTGAAGGCTTCCCCAAGGCCCGGAAGGCCAAATGGCCGTCCGAAACGCAAGAGTTGAGGATTCGCGCCCCATTTTTTTCGCATTTCCCGAAAAATGAGTATCTTTGTTGGATTTACAACCAAAAACAGGAAAACAATACAGACCGTATGGATATAGTTGCCAGTATCATCAAAGCCCTCTTCGGCTCGAAAGCCGACAAGGACCGTAAACTGATCGAACCCTATCTGCAGAAAATCAAGGCCGTCTACCCGACGATCGAAGCCCTCTCGAACGACGAACTCCGCGCCCGAAGCGAAGAGCTCAAGAAGCAGATCGCAGAATTCATCGCCGCAGACGAAGCCCGCATCGTCGAATTGAAGGTCGTGCTCGAAAAGCCCGAAACCTCGCTCGACGAAAAGGAGAAAATCTCCAAGGAGATCGACGAGACAACCAAACGAATCGACGAAAAAATCGAAGAGATTCTCGACCGGATCCTCCCCGAAGCCTTCGCCATCATGAAGGACACCGCCCGGCGATTCGCCCAGAACGATACCGTGGTCGTAACGGCCAACGACTTCGACCGGGAACTCGCCGCAACCAAGGATTTCGTCACCATCGAGGGCGACAAGGCCATCTACGCAACACACTGGATGGCCGGAGGTAACGACGTCAAGTGGGACATGATCCACTATGACGTCCAGCTCTTCGGCGGCGTGGTCCTCCACCAGGGCAAGATCGCCGAAATGGCTACGGGCGAAGGCAAGACCCTCGTCGCTACGCTCCCCGTATTCCTCAACGCACTGGCCCGCAAGGGCGTGCACATGGTTACGGTGAACAACTACCTGGCCAAGCGTGACTCCGAGTGGATGGGCCCCATGTACGAGTTCCACGGACTCTCGGTCGCCTGCATCGACGACACGCAGCCCAACTCCGACGCCCGCCGAAAGGCATACATGGCCGACATTACCTTCGGTACGAACAACGAATACGGTTTCGACTACCTGCGCGACAACATGGCATCCTCGCCAAAGGACCTCGTACAGCGCAAGCACCACTTCGCCATCGTCGACGAGGTCGACTCCGTGCTCATCGACGACGCCCGCACCCCGCTGATCATCTCCGGACCCGTGCCCAAGGGCGACGACCAGATGTTCGAACAGTACTGCCCCGCCATCGACCACCTCTACAACCTCCAGAAAAACCTCGTCACGCAACTCCTGGCCGAGGCCCGGCAACTCATCTCCGCAGGCAAGAACGAGGAGGGCGGAATCAAGCTCTACCGCGCACACAAGGGGCTTCCCAAGTACAAACCCCTGATCAAATACCTCTCGGAGCAGGGAGTCAAGGCCCTCATGCAGAAGACCGAAAACGTCTACATGCAGGACAACAACCGACGCATGCCCGAAATCACCGACGATCTCTTCTTCGTCATCGACGAGAAACTGAACTCCGTCGAACTGACCGACAAGGGGCACGAGGTGCTGTCGAAATACTTCAACGAGGACGGATTCTTCGTCCTGCCCGACATCGGGGCCGAAGTCGCCGAACTGGAGAAGAGCTCCCTCTCGCCCGAAGAGAAGGCCGCCAAGCGCGATGAGGTGATCAACGACTATTCGGTCAAGTCGGAGCGCGTACACACCGTAATCCAGCTGCTCAAGGCCTTCGCCATGTTCGAAAAGGACATCGAGTACGTCGTCATGGACAACAAGGTCAAGATCGTCGACGAGCAGACCGGCCGTATCCTCGAGGGACGCCGCTACTCCGACGGTCTCCATCAGGCCATCGAGGCCAAGGAGCACGTCAAGGTCGAGGCCGCCACGCAGACATTCGCAACCATCACCCTCCAGAACTACTTCCGCATGTATCACAAGCTGGCCGGTATGACCGGTACGGCCGAAACCGAGGCCTCGGAGTTCTGGAGCATCTACAAACTCGACGTCGTCGTAATCCCCACGAACCGGCCCGTCATCCGCGACGACCGCCAGGACCTCATCTACAAGACCAAGCGCGAAAAGTACAACGCCGTCATCGAGGAGATCGTACGGCTGGTCGGCGAAGGAAGACCGGTACTCGTCGGTACCACTTCGGTGGAGATCTCCGAGCTGCTGAGCCGCATGCTCAAGCTCCGCGGCATCAAGCACAACGTCCTCAATGCCAAGCAGCACGCCCTCGAGGCGCAGGTCGTTGCCGAAGCCGGTCGATCGGGACAGGTGACCATCGCAACGAACATGGCAGGACGTGGTACCGACATCAAACTCACGCCCGAAGTCAAGGAGGCCGGAGGTCTCGCCATCATCGGTACCGAACGTCACGAAAGCCGACGCGTCGACCGGCAGTTGCGCGGTCGTTCCGGACGTCAGGGTGACCCCGGATCGTCGCAGTTCTTCGTCTCGCTCGAGGATGATCTGATGCGTCTCTTCGGATCGGGCCGTATCGCCACCATGATGGACCGGATGGGACTCAAGGAGGGCGAGGTGATCCAGGCCGGCATGATGACCAAGGCCATCGAGCGTGCACAGAAGAAGGTCGAGGAGAACAACTTCGGAATCCGCAAGCGCCTGCTCGAATACGACGACGTGATGAACTCCCAGCGTGAGGTCATCTACACCCGACGCCGCCACGCACTCTACGGAGAACGCATCGAAATCGACCTGAACAACATCATGTACGATTTCGCCGACAACTTCGTCGAGGAGAACCGCGGAATCGAATACGACGAGTTCCGCATGGAACTGATCCGCGAAGTGGCCGTGGAGCCCGCCATCGATCAGGCCGCTTACGAGCATGCAAAACCCGAAGAACTGGTCGAGGCCATCGTCAAGGCGCTCAAGGAGGCTTATGCCCGGCGTGCAAAGGCCGTGGCCGATACCGTGCGGCCCGTCATGCAGCGCATCTACGAGGACCGGAAGGATCAGCTCGACTCGAACATCTACTTCCCGATTACCGACGGACATCTCGGGTACAACATCCCGGTCAATCTCCGCAAATGCCAGGAAACGGACGGTGCCGAGATCTTCAGGGTATTCTCCAAGGTCGTGATGTTCACCACCATCGACGATGCCTGGCGTGAACACCTGCGCGAAATGGACGACCTGCGCCAGAGCGTGCAGAATGCGACCTACGAGCAGAAGGACCCGCTGTTGATCTACAAGTTCGAATCCTTCGGGCTCTTCTCCAAGATGCTTGTCAAGGTCAACCGCGAGGTGCTTTCGATCCTCAACAAGGCATACATCCCCGTGCGTGAGCAGAATGCCGAAGAGGCCAAGCGTCAGCAGATGGAGCGGGAGCGTCGGGCCAAGGTCGATGTCAACAAGTTGCAGGCTTCGAGAATGCAGGCCGCAGCCCAGGCCGGGCAGCAGGAACGACAGAAGCCCATGCCGCTGCACGTCGAGAAGAAGGTCGGACGAAACGATCCCTGTCCCTGCGGCAGCGGAAAGAAATACAAGAACTGCCACGGCAAGGG
>CALUIG010000137.1 GCA_944320625.1 uncultured Alistipes sp. | reverse complement strand
GGTTTCCGAAGCCTTTACCCGCATACGACCATAGGGAGCGCAGAACCGGATCGGAAACCCTTTGAAGCCACCTCCGCCCACAAACCCCGCCTCTTAGGCGGGCGGCTCTTAGGCGGGCGGGTGACAAAATGCCGGGAGAAAAGGAGGTGAAGAAACGAAAAAGAGGTTGGTTTCTGCCAAAGGACTGACAAATTGGCAGAGAATGCCGATTGGTACGACCTTTGTGTGAGGTAGGGGCGTAACCGACGGCCGGAATCAGAAAGAGAAGGGCCCGGGGTACGAAAAACCGAATAACGAACAATTAAACATATTTGGAACTATGGCAAAGATTATTGGTATTGACTTGGGAACCACGAACTCCTGTGTGGCAGTGATGGAGGGCAACGAGCCCGTCGTGATTCCGAACTCGGAGGGACACCGCACGACCCCGTCGGTCGTAGCGTTCACGTCGGAAGGCGAGCGCAAGGTGGGTGATCCGGCAAAGCGTCAGGCTATTACGAACCCGAAGCGTACGGTCTTCTCGATCAAGCGTTTCATGGGTGAGACCTATGATAAGGTGACGGCGGACATCGCCCGTGCTCCGTACACGATCGTGCGTGGTGACAACAACACGCCGCGTGTGGACATCGACGGACGCCAGTACACGCCGCAGGAGATCTCGGCAATCATCCTGCAGAAGATGAAGAAGACGGCCGAGGATTACCTGGGCCAGGAGGTTACGGAGGCTGTCATCACGGTTCCGGCCTACTTCTCCGACTCGCAGCGTCAGGCTACGAAGGAGGCGGGTGAAATCGCCGGACTGAAGGTCCGCCGAATCATCAACGAGCCGACGGCCGCCGCATTGGCTTACGGCCTGGACAAGAAGTCGAGCGACATGAAGATCGCTGTGTATGACCTCGGTGGCGGAACGTTCGATATTTCGATCCTGGAGCTGGGCGACGGGGTGTTCGAGGTGAAGTCGACGAACGGTGATACGCACCTGGGCGGTGACGACTTCGACCACGTGCTGATCGACTACATGGCCGAGGCCTTCAAGGCCGAGCACGGCATCGACCTGCGCGAAGATCCGATGGCGCTGCAGCGTCTGAAGGAGGCTGCCGAGAAGGCGAAGATCGAGCTTTCGTCGTCGACCACCACGGAGATCAACCTGCCGTACATCATGCCGGTAAACGGCATTCCGCAGCACCTGGTGATGACTTTGACGCGTGCGAAGTTCGAGCAGTTGTGCGACCATCTGATCCGCAAGACCATCGAGCCGTGCAAACTGGCGCTGCGTGACGCGGGTCTGAATGCTTCGCAGATCGACGAGGTGATCCTCGTGGGCGGTTCGACGCGTATTCCGGCGATCCAGAAGATCGTCGAGGATTTCTTCGGCAAGACGCCCAACAAGTCGGTGAACCCCGACGAGGTTGTGGCTATCGGTGCCGCCATCCAGGGCGGTGTGCTGACGGGTGAGGTGAAGGACGTGCTGCTGCTCGACGTGACGCCGCTGTCGCTGGGTATCGAGACGCTGGGCGGTGTGATGACCAAGCTGATCGACGCCAACACGACGATCCCGACGCGCAAGTCGGAGGTCTTCTCGACGGCAGCCGACAACCAGCCTTCGGTGGAGATCAACGTCTGCCAGGGCGAGCGTCCGCTGGCGCGTGACAACAAGTCGATCGGCCGCTTCCACCTGGACGGCATTCCGGCCGCACCGCGTGGCGTGCCGCAGATCGAGGTGACGTTCGACATCGACGCCAACGGTATTCTGAACGTTTCGGCCAAGGACAAGGGCACGGGCAAGGAGCAGAAGATCCGTATCGAGGCATCGTCGGGCCTTACGGAGCAGGAGATCCAGCGGATGCGTGACGAAGCGAAGACCAACGAGGCGAAGGACAAGGCCGAGAAGGAGCGGATCGACAAGATCAACGCCGCCGATTCGAACATCTTCGCTACGGAGAAGCAGCTGAAGGAGTACGGAGACAAGCTGCCGGCCGACAAGAAGGCGGCTATCGAGACGGCGCTCGGCAAGTTGAAGGAGGCACACAAGAATGCCGATGTGGCAGCCATCGACACGGCGATTTCCGAGTTGAACGCCGCCTGGCAGGCCGCTTCGCAGGACATCTACTCGGCCCAGCAGGCGCAGCAGGCTCAGCAGCAGGGCGCACAGTCCAATGCGGGCCAGCAGTCGAATGCCGGCGGCCAGCAGGGTGGCAGCAGCCAGCCCGAGGACGTCGAGTTCGAGGAGGTGAAATAATCCGTCCGGCTCCTGACGGGGCCGGACGACAAACGGAGGGGCGCATTTCCGGAGACGGGGATGCGCCCTTTTTTTGCATCATGCCCCTCTTGGATGGGGCGGGGAGGGTCGGAAGCAAAGACCGTTGCGGTTTTTCGGGCCGTTTCGGACTGTCGGGGTTTCGGGTCTGTCGGACCTTTTCAGTTTTTTTCGGCCCGCCACATGCCGTAGAGGATCAGGGCGGCCCCGGCCAGTGCCACGGGAGTGATGCGCTCGTCGATGCAGAGTGCTGCGGTGAGGATCGTCACCAGCGGGTTGAGATAGATATAATTGGTGGTCCGTACGGCCCCGAGCCGGAGCATGGCGGCATTCCAGAGCAGGTAGCAGAGCATCGAGGCGATGATTCCGAGGAAGAGGAGATTCCCCAGTACGGCGGGATGCGAGAGCTGCTGCCAGGAGACATCGAAGGGTTTCAGTGCGAAGGTCGGGAGGATGGTGAGGAGGCCGTAGAAGAATACCTTGCGGGTGATGAAGAGGGCGGGGTATCGCCCTGCGAGGCGCTTGACGGCCATCGAGTAGAATACCCAGAGCCAGGCGGCACAGAGTGCCAGCAGGTCTCCGCGCGGCGAGAGGTGCAGGACGAAGCGTCCGTTGAGGACCACGAGGACCATTCCGGCAAATGCGAGGGCGGATCCGGCGATCTGCCGTCGGGACATGCGCTCCGCGGGATCCGTGAGGCTCAGGACGAGGGCAGTCCAGACGGGTGCCGTACAGACGATCAGCGAGACGTTCGAGGCCGGGGCGAATTCGAGCGCCATGTTTTCGGTCAGGAAGTAGAGCGATCCTCCGCAGACACCCGCGGCAAGCAGCAGGGCTTCGTCGCGGAGTCCGTGTGCGAAGAAGCGCCCGCGGGCGAAGGGCAGGATGCAGAGGTAGGCCAGGGCAAACCGCAGCAGGAATATCTCGGCCGGGGAGAGTCCGTGCGCGATGAGGACCTTCGTGGAGACGAAGGTGGCACCCCAGACAACGACGGAAAAGAGTGCGGCCAGGTGATAGCGGTATGTGGGTGGTTTCTGCATGCGGGGCAAAAATACGTTTTTTTTCGCAAAGTGCCTATTCGGGTGATTTTCGGACTCCGGGAGTGGTGCCGCCGGGTGATAATTTTGGCTTCGGGGCCATTTTCTGTCGTGGAAAGGGCGTTATTTAATACTTTTTTTTCTATCTTTGCGTGCTATTGTGCGTAATGACTAATAAATTAACATAATAACAACTATTTCCATTCCAAATGCAAAGTAAAGGATTCATTAAACTCATCGCGGTCCTGTTGGGCCTCGCATGTGTTTATCAGCTCTCGTTCACGTTCAAGACGCGGAGCGTGGAGAAGAAGGCGGCGGCCTATGCCGCACAGTTCCCCCTGGATGAACAGGCGGGCGCCGAACAGCATTACCTCGATTCGATCCAGAACCTTCCGGTTTACAACCTGGGCTTCCGGAAGTTCACCTACAAGGAGTGCAAGGAGAAGGAACTGAACCTGGGTCTGGACCTGAAGGGCGGTATGAACGTCATGCTGGAGGTGCAGGTCGAGGATGTGGTGAAGGCACTTGCGGGTGACAGCCAGAACGATCCGGCCTTCAAGGAGGCGATCGCCGAGGCCAACGAGGCGATGAAGCAGGGCTCGTCGAGCGACTATATCGGCGACTTCGTGAAGGCCTATTCGCGTCTGTCGAACGGACGTCCCATCGCGGAGATCTTCGTGAGCCCCGACCGCAAGGACATTACGCTCGAAAGCACGGATGCCGACGTGGAGCGGCTGCTCAAGCGGGAGACCGAAGCAGCCATCGGTGCATCGTTCAACGTGCTTCGCAGCCGTATCGACCACTTCGGTGTGACGCAGCCCAACATCATGCGTCTTCCGAACTCGCACCGCATTCTGGTCGAGCTTCCGGGTGTGAAGGAGCCGCAGCGCGTCCGTGACCTGCTGCAGGGTACGGCATCGCTGGAGTTCTGGCTGACGTACGATGCCAACGAGGTGCTTCCGGCCTTGGCATCGGCCGACAAACTCCTCAAGACGGAGCTGATGCAGAGTGCGTCGCAGCCGGAGCCGGTTGTCGGGGAGACAGCCCCGGAGGCATCGGCCGCCGAGACTGTCGAGACCGCAGAGGAGGGCCTGATCGGTGAGATCGGTGCCGATTCCACGGCTTCGGCCGATGCGGTTCAGACGGACCATTTCGACCGGGAGCAGAACCCGCTCTTCGCCGTGCTGGATCCCAACTATGCGGGTGGAGCCGCCATCGGTGCCGCCTACAAGGCCGACATGGCTGCGGTGAACGAATATCTGTCGCGCCCGGAGGTGCTCGAACTCTTCCCGGCGGACATCCTCTTCAAGTGGGGCGTGAAGGGTGACGACCACATCGACGGCCGCTACTACCTCTACGCCATCAAGGTGACGACGCCCGACGGCAAGGCTCCGCTCGACGGATCGGTCGTTACGGATGCCCGCGAGCAGTATGCCCAGCGCGGTGCTACGGCCGAGGTCTCGATGACGATGAACGCCGAGGGTACCCAGGAGTGGGCCCGGATGACGGGCGAGAACATCGGCAAGTGTATTGCCATTGTGCTCGACGGTTATGTCTATTCGGCCCCCCGCGTAAATACGAAGATCGACAAGGGACAGTCGTCGATCACCGGAGACTTCACGATTCAGGAGGCTCAGGACCTGGCCAACGTGCTCAATTCGGGTAAGGTTCCTGCGCCTGCGAAGATCATCCAGGATACGGTCGTAGGACCTTCGCTGGGTCAGGAGTCGATCAATGCCGGTATGCTGTCGTTCGTGATCGCCTTCATTCTGGTGCTGCTCTACATGGGCCTCTTCTACAAGACGGCGGGCTGGATGGCCGACATTGCGCTGCTGGTGAACGTCTTCCTGCTGATGGGCGTTCTGGCGTCGTTCGGCGCCGTGCTGACGCTGCCGGGTATCGCGGGTATCGTGCTGACGATGGGTATGGCCGTCGACGCGAACGTGATCATCTACGAGCGTATCAAGGA
>CALUIG010000136.1 GCA_944320625.1 uncultured Alistipes sp. | reverse complement strand
TGCGCCTGGGCGGAAAGGGCCTGCCCGATGTGAACGGATACGGACGCGGCGACGAACTGGTTGTCGTGGACATCACGATTCCGTCGAAACTCACCTCCGAGGAGAAGCGTCTGGTCGAACAGCTGGCGGCCCAACCCTCGTTCCAGCGGGCCGAATCGGTTAAGAACCAGAACATCTTCGAACGCATGAAGAGTTTCTTCCGGTAGGAGTGCCGGACGGCGGTCCGAACGTCCGGTCCGCAGGCGACAGCCTTCGGACCCGATTCCGGGGTGCCGTTGCGGAATGCGGTATCCCGAAAACCCCTCCGAAAGGAGGGGCTTGTCGTATCGCCGGAGGCGTCTTTCCGGGTTGAAAATACAATAATTTGCAAAGATATTCGTATCTTTACCGAAAAAGAGGACAACCATGTTTACCCCGTTCAAAAGACACGCGAACAAATTCAACTACATCCCGCGCTATTACGACCCTGAAAAGGAGGCGCGGGAACAGCGCCGGGCGGAGTTGCGCGGCGAACGCGCCGAGGATGCCGGGCGTGAATATACGCCCGGACAATACATCCGGACCCAGCGTGAGGCACGTGCGGCACGGCGTGCCGGAACCGAAGAGCGGGGACGGATGCGGGTCTTCAAGATCGCCGGAGCGGCGGTGCTGATGCTGCTGTTCATCTACCTGCTCTATCCGAAACTGGCCGACTGGGTGATACGCCTGCAGCAACCCGTGCCGCGCCCGGTCCCGGCGGCGCAGGCTGAAGGGGAGTTCAATCCCTATGCACCGATCGTCGTTGTCCCGAACGATTACCAGGAGGAGCAGGAGGAGTAAATGGCAGACAAGATCAGACTGTTACCCGAAGTCGTCGCCAACCAGATCGCAGCGGGAGAGGTGGTCAACCGCCCGGCTTCGGTGGTGAAGGAGATGATGGAGAATGCGCTCGATGCGGGCGCCCGTTCCGTCAAGGTCAACTTCCGTGACGGAGGCAAGGACCTCATCCAGATTGTCGACGACGGTTGCGGCATGTCGCCCATCGACGCCCGCATGGCCTTTGACCGCCACGCCACGAGCAAGATCGGGGCCGTGGAGGATATTTATGCGCTGCATACGTTCGGATTCCGCGGTGAGGCTCTGGCCTCGATCGCAGCCGTGGCGCAGGTCGAGCTGCGCACCCGGCAGGAGGACGACGAGGTGGGGACACAGACCGAAATCAATGGCGGGCAGTTCGTGTCCCAGACCCCGGTGATGTGTCCCGTCGGGTCGCAGTTTTTCGTGCGCAATCTCTTCTACAACGTCCCGGCCCGCCGCCGTTTCCTCGACAAGAGCACCACGTCGGCCACGCAGATCCGTACGGAATTCCAGCGGATTGCCCTCTGCTACCCGCAGGTGGCCTTCGAACTCTATGCCAACGACGCCCCAGTCTACAACCTGCAGCCCGCCTCGCTGGCCGGCCGGATTGTCGATGTGGTGGGGCGCCATATCAAACAGAATCTGCTGGAGGTCGAGGCCGATACCTCGATTGCCCGGCTCGACGGCTTCATCGGACGCCCGGCCGCGGCCAAGAAACGCAATACGGAGCAGTATCTCTTCGTCAACGGCCGCTTCTTCAAGAGTTCCTACCTCACGAGTGCGGTCCTGAAGGCTTACGAGAAGCTGATCCCGGAGAATTGCCAGCCCTCCTATTTCCTCTACCTGACGATCGATCCGGCGCGCATCGACGTGAACGTCCATCCGCAGAAGACCGAGGTGCGTTTTGCGGACGAGGAGGCCGTGTGGCAGATCGTCAATGCCGCAGTCCGGGAGACGCTGGCCAAAACCGGTGCGGTGCCGATGATGGATTTCGACCGCGAGGGGACCCTGGAGATTCCCGTCTTGCAGCAAGGTGCGGTTTACCGCGAACCCGCGGCGATGTCCAATACCGACTACAATCCCTTCCGCGAAGAGTATATCGATCCCTCGGCTCCGGATCCGAATGTCGATTTCACGGGCTTCGATGTGCCGTACAGCGATCCGGAAACGGCGCCCTCCGCAAGGGGCGGGGCGGGATTCCGGAGCCGTGGACGCGGAACCTCGGTGCCGCGCGGCGGTGTGCTCGCCTCCTCCGAATCGGATGAATTCGAGGAGTTCGAGTCGGGCAGCGATCTCTCCGGGATTGCCCTTTCGGAGGGAGGATCGGAAATTGCGGCCCCGGAAGAGGCCTTCGGCGACAGTTCGCTCGATTTCATTCCCTCGTCGGTTGATGCCGAACAACCGCTCCTCGACATGACGCAGCATCCGGAATTCACCGATCCGCTGCCGCTGCCGGGCGGTTGCCTCCTGGCCCTGTTGAACGGCCGGCTTGTGGTGGTCGACGTGCGCCGGGCCCGGGAAAGGGTCCTTTACGAGGAGTATCTGCAGATGCTGGGACACGGGTCGGCGGTCAGTCAGCAGCTGCTTTTCCCCGAACGGCTGGTCCTCTCGCGCGACGAGTATGCCCTGTTGGAGGAGCATGCCGTGGAGTTTGCGGCCCTGGGCTTCGATCTCGACCTTTGCGGTGCAGGCACCGTGGCGGTGAAGGGTACTCCGGCCGACCTGCCGGCCGAATCGGTGGATCAGCTGTTGTTCGATCTCTTGCAGGCCTTTGCTATGCCGGTTCCCCTGGAGGAGGTGCGGCGTGAACGCATTGCCTCCGTCATGGCATGCTCGGGAACAAAGGGTCCCGTGCGCAACCTCTCGCGTGAAGAGGCCGCGGTGCTGCTTGACCGGCTCGCCCAGACGGGAAACGTGAGCTTCTCACCTTCGGGCAAAACCATTCTCGCCGAGATCTCCGTGGAAGAATTGCGGGCAAAGTTGGGATAATCCGGCGGAAACAGTTACATTTGTAAAAATTTGATCTGCATGAACCGTTATTTCCAGACCCCTCCGGTCGTCAAGAACCTGATCATCATCAATGCCCTCGTCTTCCTGGCGACCTGGCTCAATCCGGGAGATCTCGGAAATCGGATCCTCGATTTCGCGTCGCTCCAGGTCGGGCCCCGGATGCTGGGGTATGAATTCCATACCTATCAGTTCATCACCTACATGTTCCTCCATGCCAATTTCGAGCATATCTTCTTCAACATGTTTGCCCTGTGGATGTTCGGCCGCACGTTGGAGTATGATCTGGGCTCGCGCCGCTTTTTGGTCTACTACATGGTCTGCGGCGTAGGTGCGGCGCTCATCCAGGCGGCGATCACCGTGGCCATGGGACAACCGCTGATCCTGGTCGGGGCTTCGGGGGCCGTAATGGGTCTGCTCCTGGCCTTCGGCGTGATGTACCCCAATGCCACGATCATGCTCCTGATTCCGCCCATTCCGATGAAGGCCAAGTGGTTCGTGATCATCTATGCCGTCATCGAACTCTTCCTCGGATGGCGGGGAGTGGGCAATGTGGCCCATTTCGCTCATGTGGGCGGCATGCTGTGGGGATACCTCCTGTTACAGTGGTGGAAACGCCGCGGAATGATCCGTTTTTAGAAAATGGCTTCCGGATATTACAACGAATACGGGGGATACGGAGAACGCCCCGCAGGCAAGCGACGCCGTAACTGGCTGTTGTGGCTTCTCGACGGGGTGCTTACGGTTGTGACGCTGGCCGTCGGCATCACGATGCTGCTGACCTATTTCGTACCCTACGTCAATCCCGCACGGGTCTGGTTCTTTCCCGTACTGGGACTGGCCGCTCCGATCACCTATGTGGCATCGGTCATTCTGATGCTCTACTGGATCATCCGCTGGCGCTGGCTGCGGGCCGGGACGATGATCCTCATCGTCGTGATCGGGCTCTTCAAGGTGTCACTCTTCTGGCGTCCCGACATCCGTAGGACCTATGAAGAGGCCGAGGGCTCCGAACGCGGAACGATCCGGGTGATGACCTACAACGTCCGCAGCTTCTACGGCGAAAACGGCCACAGCAGTGTGGAGGACATCCTGCGCCTGATCGACGAACAGGATCCCGACATCATCTGCCTTCAGGAGTTCAATGCCCGTCTGGCGGCCCGTTCGGAGGAGTATGCCCTGCTTGAGGAGCGTTATGAAAGTTCGGGTTTCGGCCGTACGGCGGCTCCCGATTCGAGCTACGGGGCACCGCTGGCGATTCTGAGCAAGTTCCGGATCCTGCGTTCGCAGACGGTGCTGACTCCGGCCTCGTCGGTATGGGTGGATCTGCTGGTGGGTGACGACACGGTGCGGGTCTTCAACAACCACCTGCATTCGACGGCCATCAATGCTTCGGACAACGTCTACATCACCGAGCACCGTTTTCTGTCGGATACGGCCCGGGAGACGAAGATTCGCAGCATCGTGCAGCGCCTGCGCGAGAACAGCATACTGCGGGCCGCCCAGGTCGACAGCATCGCCCGCGAGGTGGCGGCTACCCCCACGCGGCGCATCATCTGCGGGGATTTCAACGATACGCCCATGTCGTACGTCTACAAGACGATGGCCCGGGGCATGCGCGACGCATTCCGGACCTGCGGATCGGGCTATTCGTACACGTTCCGCGGCTTTTTCAATACGTTGCGCATCGATTACGTGCTGATGAGCGAAGGCCTGGAACCGGTCTCCTACGAGACGCTTCCGGTGGAGTACTCGGATCACCATCCGGTCGTCGTGCAACTCCGGAAAACGGAGAAAAACTGAAGATCAACCATCTACGAACTTAAACAGATAGTGCTATGATTTTAGATTCTTTGAAGAACAGCGCGCTTTACTACGGAGTGAGCCCGCGCCTGCAGAAGGCGTTCGAACTGATCGCCTCGATCGACTGGACGAAAATGGAGCCGGGAATCCATGAACTCGACGGAAAAGAGATCTACGTCAACGTGATGGAGCGTGAGTTGAAGCAGAAGAAGGATGCCAAACTCGAGGTCCACAACGAGTACATCGACATCCAGGTTCTCCTTGCCGGAGTCTCGGAGTCGTTCGGCTGGAGCGAGCGCAAGGATCTCGTGCAGCCGCAGTCGGAATTCAATGCCGAGAAGGACATCCAGCTCTTCGACGATGAGCCCCAGACCTACTACACGCTCCGTCCGGGACAGTTTACGATCCTCCTTCCCGAGGACGGCCATGCTCCGCTGGTCGGTGAGGGCAAGGTCCGCAAGGCCATCGTCAAGGTGCGTCTGTAAAGGCCTCGGAGTCCCGATGCGGAGACAAAAAAAGCCGGAAAGATTTCCGGCTTTTTTTGTCTTTTCATTTTTGTCTTTTCAGGGGACGATATTCCGCTTTTGATCTCGATTCCGCGTTTCGGGCGGAGCGGCCTGCGGGG
>CALUIG010000135.1 GCA_944320625.1 uncultured Alistipes sp. | reverse complement strand
GATGGTACTGCGGTTATCCCGTGGGAGAGTAGGTAGCCGCCTCTTCAAGGTCAGATCGTAAGGTCTGACCTTTTTTTGTGCCGGGAGGGGAGGAGAAGGAGGGGAAGGAGGGGAAGGAATGGGATGAGGTGGGGTTGGAAGCAAAAAGGAACGGGCCCTGCGGGACCCGTTCCTTTTTGGTTTTTAGGGAGAAGGGGGAGTGGATGCTCCTGCCGGATCACCTCGGCGCCTTGACGAAATCGAGCAGCGCCTGGGCGGTAGCTTCGGGCTCTTCGAGGAAGCCCATGTGCCCCGAATTTTCGAGCCAGACGACCCGGGCTTCGGGATGGTCGGCAACCATCTTTTCGGCGACCTCTACCGGAATGTAGTTGTCCTTGCGCCCGAGGATGAAGAGCACCGGCACCTTGGTTTCACGCAGCATCGTATTCTGATCCTTGCGGTCGATCATGCCGTTCAGAAGCGCCACGATGCCGTCATCTTCGGTGATGAAGACCTGTTCGGTGAGATCCTCGATGGAGTCCTTCATGCGGTCGCGGTTCTCTTCGGCAAATCCGGCCGCCGGGGCGACGCGGGCCAGCAGCTCCTTCTTGCCGGCCTTCACCAACGCAATTTCGCGGCGTCGGTTTTCGGCCTTTTCCGGTGAGTCCGGATTGGGCGTCGAACTCAGCAGTACCACGCCGTCGAGCAGCTCCGGATGTCGTTCGCACACGGCCAGGGCCACGTATCCGCCCATGGAGTGCCCGACGAGCGTGCATCGGGAGATCCCCAATGCCCGGATTGCTTCGGCCACGGTGTCGGCCAGGAACTCCATCGAGTGCTTTTCTCCCTGGACGACGGAGATGCCGTGCCCGGGGAGGTCGAGCGTCACGACGCGCACCTCCTTATATAAATAAGGTACGAAATCCTCCCAGACGAGCATCGATTCCAGATAACCGTGCAGCAGGACGATGCAACGGTCTCCTTTTTGGGAGTCGCAGATGTGCAGGGCCGTGGGTCCTGCCATGATGAATTTTTCGATCATGCGGAAACGGAATTATTCTTCCTCGTCGTCGAGGTAGTCGAGAGCGGATTCGCGTTTGACGTAGGATGTGTATTCCTCTTCGTCGTCCTCCTCGAATTTATTGTAGAGCGTGTGGCGCTCTTTTCCGCTTTTGCGGAGCGGTTCGAGGCGTTTGGCCTTCCGAAGTTCATCCGTGTCGTGTTCGCGGATTCCCTTTTGTGTTTTCATGGGTGGGAAAATGGAAATGGTGGATGTTAGAAATTTTCGCTGTCGAACATCCCTGCGAAGACCCGGCGGGCGGGTCCCGAGAGACGGACGTCGGTGTAAGTCTGCGTTTGGGGCTCATGCGAAAACCGTACCGAGAGAGCACCTCCGGGGACCGAAACGGCATATCGGTGCGTATCGGGCTGGAACACGAAATTGGTGACGATGGCCGCAGCGGTAGCCCCGGTTCCGCAGGCGAGGGTTTCGTTCTCCACACCGCGTTCGTAGGTACGGACCCGGATGTCACCTTTTCCGGTCACCTGGACGAAATTGACATTCGTTCCCTGCGGGAAACGTTCCGTATCGTAGCGGATGGGACGTCCGCGGCCCACGACATCGACGGCGTCGAGGTCGTCCACAAATTCGACGTAGTGCGGAACTCCCGTATTAAGGAACCACCATCCGTCGCCCTCGCGGATTTCGCGTACGGCGATCATCCCGAGTTCGATTTCTCCGGAGAGTCCTTTTGTGCGATGGATGCGTGCGGTGTGGAGTCCGTCCGCGGCGTCGAAGAATTTGGTTTCGCCGCCGATTCCGAGGTGTTCGGCAAAGAGCGTAAAACAACGGGCCCCGTTTCCGCACATCTCGCCTTCGGAACCGTCGGCGTTGTAGTAACGCATCGAGCAGTCGATTTCGGCACTGTGGGCCAGGGTCATCACTCCGTCGGCACCGATACCGAAGTGTCGGTCGCACAGCCGTGCGATCAACCGGGCCTCGGGCGTGAATACGCCGTTGCGGTTGTCGATGAGGATGAAGTCGTTTCCGGCGCCTTCGTATTTTGCAAATTCCGTTTGCACGTTCCGGATGTTTTACCTCTCCGTCGAGCGGAGGTTTATCCGTAGCAAAAATAGTAAAACTTCTAAAAGTTTTGCTACTTTTGTGAAAAATATCCGCTGATCCCCTGCGGAGTGCGGGAGTTTTGTATCAAGGAAGTCAGTTTTAAATCGCCGATTTATGAAAAGTGTGCTTTTCAAGCATCGTTCCATACGCAAGTATCGTCCGACCCCGATTCCCGAAGAGGTGCTGCGCGAATGTCTCGAGGCCGCTTCGCGCGCGTCGACGTGCGGCAACATGCAACTCTATTCACTGATCGTTACGCGAGACCGAGCCCTTCGGGAGAAGTTGGCACCGTGCCACTTCAATCAGCCGATGGTGCTCGAAGCCCCGTGTCTGGTGACGGTCTGTGCCGACGTGCACCGTTTTACGATGTGGTGCGAGCAGCGCGATGCCGATCCGGCCTACGACAATTTCGCCTGGTTCCTGAATGCTTCGGCCGATGCGTGGCTGGCGACGCAGAACCTCTGCGTGGAGGCCGAGATGCACGGACTGGGGATCTGTATCCTCGGCACGACGATCTATACTGCGGGGGATATTTCGCGGATTCTGGAGCTCCCGAAGGGGGTCATTCCCCTCACCACGGTGGTGCTGGGCTATCCGGACGAATCGCCCGAACTGACCGATCGCCTGCCGCTGGAGGCTGTCGTGCATTACGAAAAATATACCGACTATACCTCCGCGGAGATCGACGAACTGTGGGCCGAGCGTGAGGAGTCGGCGCTGACGAAGCAGCTTCTGGAGGAGAACGGCCTGCCGAATCTGGCGAAGGTCTTCACCGAACGGCGTTACGTGCGTCGGGACAATCTGGCCATTTCGGAGTCCTATTTCGCCCTGCTCCGGGAGAAGGGTTTCTTCAACCACTGATCGTCCGTGGGTCGGTCGTGCCGCATATTCGTTGCTGCGGTGCTGGGCATGGTCTGCTCGGCGTGCAGCGTCACGCGGCACATTCCCGAAGGGAGCTACCTGCTGCAGCGGGTGCAGATCGAGGATGACCGTTCGACGCCGCGCAAGGAGCGGATCCTGGCTTCGGATCTGGAGAAATACATCCGTCAGACCCCCAACAAACGTTTCCTGGGGACGAATTTCTACGTCTGGCTCTACGAACAGGCCAATCCGGAGAAGGACAACCGCTGGAACGAGTGGAAGCGCAAGATCGGAGAGGCCCCCGTCCTGCTGGACCGGAGCCTTGCCCAGAAGAGCGCCGAGAATCTGAAGGTTTACATGGATTCGAAGGGCTTCTTCACATCGCAGGCGACGTTCCGCATCGACACGACGTCCCGACGCAAACGGGCGAAGGTGATCTACACCACGCATCAGGGAGCCCCTTACCGCATCGATTCGATTTCGTACGAGTTCCAGGACCGGTTTCTTGAACAGCTCGTGTTGCCCGACACGTCGCGGACGCTGCTGCGCCGGGGTGCCATTTACGACGTGACGGTGCTGGATGCCGAGCGGGAGCGGATCACGGAGTATCTTCGGGACCGGGGCTACTACAACTTTTCGGTCAACAACATCATGTACCTGGCCGACACGCTGGGCGGTCACCGGGACGTGGACCTTCGGGTGGTTGTCAAGCAGTATCTGTCGGGTTACGATGCCCGGGGTCGTGCGGTCATGGACAACAACATGGTCTACCGCATCGACCGGATCAACATCTTCCCGGATTACGATCCGACGGACTTCCGGAACGACACGACGTTGCTGTCGCGTCTCGACACGACCTACTATCGGGGTTTGAACATCATCTCCGAGGGTCGTCCGAACCTGCGGTCGCGGGTTTTGCGTCAGTCGGTCCCGCTCTACCCGAACTATGTCTACAATTCGTCGCAGGTGAATCGGGCCTATGCGGAGCTGATGTCGCTGGGTTACTTCAAGAGTACGCGGATCGCTTTCGAGGAGCGTCCGCAGACCGTGGATTCGAGCAGCTATGTTTCGTTCATCGGAACGTCGGCCGATTCCACGCAGCGTCTCTATACGCGGGAGGGTTACCTGACGTGCAACATCCTCTGTACGCCGACGCTTCGTCAGAGCGTGAAGGTCGATCTCGAAGGGAGTACGACGTCGAGTTTCTACGGGCTGAAGGCCACGGTGGGCTACCAGAACCGCAATATCTTCCGAGGTGCGGAGTCTTTCGATCTGTCGTTCACGGCGGGCTACGAATTCATGAAGGCTCCGGATGCGCGGAAGAAGCGGGCGACGGAGTTCGGGATCACGACGGGTCTGACTTTTCCGCGGTTTCTGGCCCCGTGGCACATGCGCCGCTTCCGCAACGTGAATCAGCCGCGGACGAAGGTCGAGATCTCGGTGAATTTCCAGGACCGGCCCTACTATGCGCGGACGCTGTCGAGTGCGGGTCTGACCTATCTGTGGTCGAATAACCGCTATTCGAGTTTTTCGCTGCGTCCCGTGGATATCAACGTGATCGACATGACGCGTCCGGTGGATCCGGAGTTCCTGGGCAACACGCAGAACAAGTATCTGATCAACAGTTTCCAGACCCAGTTCATCGGGGGTCTTTCCTTCGGTTACAGCTACAACAACCAGCGGAAGACCTTCGGGGGAAATGCCACGTCCATCCGCTTCAATGCCGAGACGGCCGGCAATCTGATCGATGCCGTGGAGCACGCCTTTTTTGCTCCGGCGGCGGGGAAGGATTACTATACGATTTTCGGCATCCAGTATTCGCAGTATTTCCGTACGGATCTGAGCATCAGCCGTAAGGTGATGCTGGGAGATGTGACGGCACTGGTGGGTCACCTCTACGGCGGTGTGGCGATGGCTTACGGGAATTCGGAATCGGTACCGTTCGACCGCCAGTTCTATTGCGGCGGCAGCAACGGCATGCGCGGTTGGACGCCGCGTACGCTGGGGCAGGGTTCGGTGGCCAATCCGCACAATGACTTCCCGGTACAGACGGGAGACGTGAAGCTGGAGGCCAATCTGGAGTTGCGTTTTCCGATCTGGGGCATGATCCACGGGGCGACATTCTTCGATCTGGGCAATATCTGGTATATCCGCCAGAATCCCGACGAATACTCCGACGAGGCGGTCTTCCATTTTGATCGTTTCTACAAGCAGCTGGGTTTCAATACCGGGTTGGGCTTGCGTTTCGACATCAAATTCGCGGTCTTGCGCCTCGACTGGGGCATCCAGCTGCACAATCCGAACAACCCGGCGGGTGAGCGGTGGATCCACAACTTCAAGTGGAAGAATACGGCCCTGAATTTCGGTGTGGGCTATCCGTTTTAGGT
>CALUIG010000134.1 GCA_944320625.1 uncultured Alistipes sp. | reverse complement strand
GTGTCACAAGTTGTCACACGCAGGCTCTTCCTTTGTATCGTGAACCAATAAAACACCACGATCATGGGAACAGCCTACAAAATCAAATGCAAGCACTGCGGTGCACAATTCGACCACTACATGCAGCCCGGGTACGGCATCCTGCCGATGTGTGTCGGATGCGGTGAGTATGTCGAGACCGAAACCGCCATCCGCTGTCCGGCCTGTCACCGGAGGATCAACTCCTCGCAGGAGGAGTTCAACGAGCAGATCGAAGTGACCTACCAGTGGGACTGACCCGAAAAAATCGCCTCCGAAACGCGGAAATACCCGGAATTTTTCGTAACTTTGAACAACTGATTTTTTCTCGGTAAAACCTATGACGACCTTGCAGACCGGGGACATGGCCCCCGATTTCCGCTCCACGACGCAGGATGGTGAGACTCTGACGCTTGCCGATCTGCGCGGACAGCGTACGATCCTCTACTTCTATCCCAAGGACAACACCTCGGGATGCACGCTCGAGGCCAAAAGCCTCCGTGACGGAAAGGAGGAGCTCACCCGGAGGGGATTCCGCATCATCGGCGTGAGCCCCGACAGCGAACGTTCGCACCAGAACTTCTGCGCAAAACACGACTTGAACTTCACCCTCCTGGCCGATACCGACCACTCGGTATGCGAGGCTTATGGCGTGTGGGCCGAAAAGTCGATGTACGGACGCAAGTACATGGGGGTCCTGCGAACCACCTTCGTCATCGACGCCGAAGGGCGCATCGAAAAGGTCTTCACCAAGGTCGACACCAGGAATCATTATCAGCAGATTCTCGACGCCTACAAATAACGATTCGCCATGCGTACCCCGCAACCGATCGCATTTGCAGCCTTCCTGCTGCTGGCTCCGGCCACCGGAGTCGGACAGGAGACGCGTGGAAGCGAAGAGTTCCACGCTCTGAGGCGCCCCGGAATCGGGGTCTCCGCGGAGGCGATCGGAATCGAAAACGGGGTTGAACCTCTCAACGGCAGTGTCGAATGGCTCCGCGAGGAGGTCGATCCGATCCGAAGGGCCCGGCGGCAGATCCGAAAGGAGATGTACCGGAGGGCCGACGAGCAGGCCCTGGAGGCTGCGGCAGGGGCTGTCCGGAGTTCGGCGCCCCGGGATCCGGCGATCGAATGGGCCGACTGGCGGTTCAGCATCGGCAACAACGGCAACTGGAGTCCCTATCCCGATCGGGAGCTTGATGCAAGGGTCATCCGGTTTCCGCTGCGAATGAAGACCGACAACCGCCCCGAAGCCGAAAAGGCCCTCGACCGGATGCGGAAAACAGGGGGTGGTGGAGGAAAATAAGAGATGAAACCAGGCCCCCGCGAAGAATCCAGCTGAGACCGGGCAACAAGGAACAAAAACAAGAAAACCCATCCGCAGAGGATCACAAGCGGTCGGGAATGAAGACAAACGATACCTCCGCGCGGAAAATCGCAGCGGAATACGAAAAGAAAAAACGATAACAACAAGTAACACCCCTATACACGAAAATGGCAGAAAAAGTACCTGTTAACGCGGACAAACTCAAAGTTCTGGACGCGGTCATGCAAAAAATAGAAAAGGACTTCGGGAAAGGCTCGATCATGCGCATGAACAGCACCGAGGTGAACGATATTCCGGTCATCCCCACGGGCTCCATCACGCTCGACATGGCCCTCGGCGTCGGCGGATACCCCAAGGGCCGCGTCATCGAGATCTACGGCCCCGAATCCTCGGGTAAGACCACCCTGGCCATCCACGCCATCGCCGAGGCCCAGAAGGCCGGCGGTATCGCCGCCTTCATCGACGCCGAACACGCGTTCGACAGCTTCTACGCCCAGAAACTCGGCGTCGATGTCGACAACCTCCTCATTTCGCAGCCCGACAACGGCGAACAGGCCCTCGAAATCGCGGACTCTCTGATCCGTTCGAGCGCCATCGACATCATCGTCATCGACTCCGTGGCTGCCCTCACGCCCAAGGCCGAAATCGAAGGCGAAATGGGAGACTCGAAGATGGGACTCCAGGCCCGGCTCATGTCCCAGGCCCTGCGCAAGCTCACTTCCAGCATCTCCAAAACCAAGACCGTCTGCATCTTCATCAACCAGCTGCGTGACAAAATCGGCGTCGTCTACGGCAATCCCGAGACCACCACGGGTGGAAATGCCCTGAAGTTCTACGCCTCGGTACGCATCGACATCCGCCGCATGTCGGTCATCAAGGACGGCGAGGAGCAGCTCGGAACCCGCACGAAGGTCAAGGTCGTCAAGAACAAGGTCGCACCCCCGTTCAAACGCGCCGAATTCGACATCATGTTCGGCGAGGGAATCTCCAAGATCGGCGAAATCATCGATCTGGGAGTCGACTACGGCATCATCAAGAAGGCCGGATCGTGGTTCTCCTACGGGGACCGCAAGATCGGGCAGGGGCGCGATGCCGTCAAGGAGCTGCTGAAAACGGATACGGAACTCGCGGCAGAGATCGAACAGAAGGTCCGCGAGGCCCTCAAAAACCCTAAAAAGGAGTAGCCTATGGGATATACTGCCGAGGATGAGGCCCTTATCAAGGAAAAGTGGGACGACCTGCTCCTCTCCTGCACACGCATTTGCAAGAACGACGAGGACTGGAATCTGATCAAACGCGCATTTTTCCTCGCCAAAGAGGCCCACGAGGGGGTACGGCGCCGCTCCGGCGAGCCATACCTCCTGCATCCTATTGCAGTAGCCAAGATCGTCATCGATGAAATCGGACTCGGGGTCAAGTCGGTTGTCGCAGCCCTGCTGCACGACGTCGTCGAGGACACCGAGTACACCGTCGAGGACATGGAGCGCATCTTCGGACCCAAGATCGCCTCGATGGTCGACGGACTCACGAAGATGTCCGGCGTATTCAATGCCGATACCTCCGAGCAGGCCGAATATTTCCGGAAGGTGCTGCTCACCCTGTCGGACGACGTGCGCGTCATCCTCATCAAGATCGCCGACCGGCTCCACAACATGCGGACCCTGGGCTCCATGCCCCTGAACAAGCAGATCAAAATCACCGGAGAGACCATCTATCTCTTCGCGCCGCTCGCTTACCGGCTCGGTTTGTACTCGATCAAGAGCGAACTGGAGGATCTCTGCATGAAGTACCGCTTCCCGCAGCAGTATGCCGAGATCACCCGCAAACTCCAGGAGAGCGAGGCGTCGCGCCGGGAATTCATCGACAAGTTCAACGCCCCGATCATCGCCGCCCTGAACCGGGACAACTTCAACTATGAAATCTCGGGCCGCCTGAAGAGCGTCTACTCCATTTGGAGCAAGATGCAGCGCAAACAGATCCCCTTCGAGGAGATCTACGACCTGTTTGCCATCCGCATCGTCTTCAAACCGCTGCCGTTCCCCTCGGAGAAGACCCAGTGCTGGCAGATCTACTCGACGATCACGGACATCTATACCCCCAAACCCGACCGTCTCAGGGACTGGATCTCGATGCCCAAGGCCAACGGCTACGAAGCACTCCACTCGACGGTCATGGGACCCGACGGCGTATGGGTCGAGGTGCAGATCCGCACGCAGCGCATGGAGGACATCGCCGAACGCGGATTTGCTGCCCACTGGAAGTACAAACACGCCACGATCTCGCAGGACGAGGATGAATTCGACAAGTGGCTGAAACAGATCCGTGCGGCGCTGAACAGCCCGACGGAAAATGCCGTGGACTTCCTGGACAACTTCAAGTTATCGCTATATACGTCTGAAATCGTGGTTTTTACCCCGAAGGGAGAAGCGCGGAAAATGCCCTACGGAGCCACCGCCCTCGACTTCGCCTACGACATCCACTCGAAGATCGGCAACAACGCCATCAGCGCCAAGATCAACCACAAGCTCGAACCCATCACCACGCAGATCAACAGCGGAGATCAGATCGAGATCATCACCGCGGACAATGCGCGCCCCAAACCCGAATGGCTCGAAGTGGCGACCACGGCCAAGGCCAAGCAGGCCATCAAGAACTTCCTCAAGCGCGAACGGCAGAACAACATCGAACGCGGCATGCAGATGCTCGACGAAAAGATGAAAACACTGAATGTCAAACTCAGCGGCCGGGTCCTGCGCAAGATCGTCCCGATCTACGACTGCAACAACAAGGAGGAGCTCTACAGCAAGATCGGAGCCGGAATCGTGACCCTCGAAAACCTCGACAAGGCCCTCAAGGTCAACTCCAAGAGCAAAATCCTCAAGTTCTGGACCCTCTTCATCCCCCGGAAAGAGGAGGAAGAGACCGAAGATACGGCCCCGGGAGACATCGCACCGGCAACGGATGTTCCGGCGGAACCCCAGTTCGAAATCGCCGAATGCTGCAAACCCATCCCCGGTGACAAGGTCGTGGGGTATCGTGACCCCACCTCGGGCAAGATCATCGTCCACAAGGCCACGTGCGACGAGTTGAACCGGCTCGCGGCCCAATACGGCAAACATATCGTCAAGGAGGAGATCAAATGGTCGCAACACAAGGCCATGTCCTACCTCGTGACCACCGAATTGCGCGGAATAGACCGCCAGGGGCTGCTCCTTGACCTGGCACGGGTCGTCAGCGACGACTTCAATATCAATATCCGGGAAATCAACATCCACAGCCACGACGGAATCTTCGAAGGCAACGTAAGCCTCTACGTCAAGGATGCCGAAAGCCTCAATGCCGTCATGGACAAACTGCGGCAGATCAAAGGCATCGACAGCGTCAAACGGACCATGAATTAAGGAGGAATGGAGGACTTTTCGACGATACTCTGGGTGGTAATCATCGTCGGCGCGATGATCTTCAACACCGTGACCAAAGCCCGCAAGGCCCGCGGAAAAGATGGAAACGGGCATCCGCAACACGGCGAAGCCTGGCCTTCGATTCCGTGGGACAACGACGGCGATGAGGATCCCCAAAAAGCCCCGACGGCCGAAATACCCTCCCGGGAACCGCTTCCACACCGTTCCGATGCAGCCGGGCAACCGACACAGGAGTACATCCCGCCTCGGAAGGAGGTGGCAAGACCCGACGGTGAAGTCCACCCAAGGCAGGAGCCGACGATGAATCGGCCTGTTTTCTCCGATTTCCCGCACGAACTCCCCAACCGGAAGGAAATATCCCCGCAGGCATACGAAACAGGCCACAAGGGGGCAAAAATAACGATCCCGGGCTTTCCCGCGGAGGTATCCGCCCCCGGAAAGACCATCGGGAAACCCGCTGAAAAGCCATCCGGCAAGCAGTCAAATTCCACCAAAAGCGGATCCTTCGATGCTCAAGGCCGGAGTTTGATTCCGGAAGAGTCGGAAGCCGCGGAAATTGCCGAAGAGTTCGATCTGCGGCGGGCGGTTATCTATTCGGAGATCCTGAAGCCCAAATTCGAGGAGCTCTAACTCCGGGGGGGG
>CALUIG010000133.1 GCA_944320625.1 uncultured Alistipes sp. | reverse complement strand
CCCGTGGAGCCCGGAATTGAAGATCTGTTCATGAAACGCATGCGCCATGAGTGATTCGGAAATCATCCTTTCGGTCCGGGAGCTGACGAAACGCTTCGGACCCTTTACGGCCGTCGACCGCATCTCGTTCGAGGTGCGGCGCGGGGAGATCTTCGGATTCCTCGGGGCTAACGGAGCCGGGAAAACCACCGCCATGCGGATGCTCTGCGGTTTGAGCTACCCCACTTCGGGCTCCGGAACCGTCGCCGGATACGACATCTCCACCCAGGGTGAGTGCATCAAGCGGAGGATCGGATACATGAGCCAGCGCTTTTCGCTCTATGACGATCTCACCGTGCTGGAGAACATTCGCCTCTTCGGGGGAATTTACGGCCTTTCGCGGCGGGAGATCCTCCGTCGGGCGGTCGAACTTCTCGGACGGCTCGGATTCCGGGCCGAGGCCCGTACACGGGTCGGGGCTTTGCCGCTGGGCTGGAAGCAGAAACTGGCATTCGCCGTGGCGACACTCCACCGCCCCGAGGTGGTCTTCCTCGACGAACCGACGGGAGGTGTCGACCCCGTTACACGGCGGCAGTTCTGGGAGTTGATCTACGAAGCCGCCGCCGGAGGAACGACCATCTTCGTGACAACTCACTACATGGACGAGGCCGAGTATTGCTCGCGTGTCTCGATCATGGTCGACGGCCGGATCCGGGCTCTCGGGACCCCGGCCGAACTGAAACGTCAATTTGCCGCGGAGTCGGTGGACGAACTCTTCCGGACACTGGCCCGCGGCGCAAAACGATCGGAATGAATACCCGGAACGGATTTCTCGCCTTTGTCCGCAAGGAGGCCCTGCACATCCTGCGCGATCCCCGCACGATGCTGATCGTACTGGGAATTCCCGTCGTGCAGCTGCTCCTGTTCGGATTCGCCATCTCGACCGAGGTGAACAACATCGACTTCGCCGTAGCGGCCCCGCACCCCTCGGAGGCGGTGCGCCGGGTGGTCGAACGCATCGCGGCCAATGACTACTTCACCTTTCGGGGATGGGTCGAGGCTCCGAGGATCGACCGCGTGCTGCGTACCGGAGCGGCCGATGTCGTGGTGGTTTTTGCCGACGACTTCGACCGCCGGCTGGCACAGCGGGCCGGAGGACCCGCTGCGGGCGTTTCCGGAATGAGCGGCTCCACAACGGCCGATTCCGTCGCGGCCGGAGGTTTTATGGGGGCCGGAGGTTTTATGGTGACCGGAGGTTTTACGGCGGATGGAGGTTTTACGGCGGGCGGAGAAGAACCGGCGGATGGAGCGGGGAGCGGAAGATCCCTTGCCGACGGAACGGCCGTGCAGCTGGTGTTCGATGCCTCGAACCCCAATACGGCATCGGCCGGAGCAGGCTATCTGCGGAGTATCTTCGCCGGAATTGCCGAAGAGGCAACGGCGGCGGATCTCTCGGCTGCGGCGGGTGTCTCGGGCACGGCGGGGATTGAAATGCGTCTGCTCTACAATCCCCAGATGAAGAGCGCCTACAACTTCGTCCCCGGAATCATGGGGCTGTTGTTCATCCTCATCTGCTCGATCATGACCTCCGTCTCGATCGTCCGCGAAAAGGAGTCCGGGACGATGGAGGTGCTGCTCGTCTCGCCCGTACGTCCCGTGTGGATCGTCTTCGCCAAGATGATCCCCTACTTTCTGCTTTCGTGTCTCGATCTGGCCCTCATCCTCCTGCTGGCCCGCTACGTCCTCGGTGTCCCCATGTCGGGCAGTATCGCCGGAATTGTCGCAATATCGGTGCTCTATCTGCTGCTCGCACTCGCTCTCGGGCTCTTCATCTCCACGGTCGCCAACCGGCAGGCCACGGCCCTGGTCATCTCCGCCATGCTCATGCTGCTGCCCGTAATCATGCTCTCCGGCATGATCTTCCCCGTCGAGAACATGCCCCGCATCCTGCAGGCCCTCTCGTGCGTGATCCCCGCCCGCTGGTACATCGAGGCCGTGCGCAAACTCATGATCCAGGCCCTGCCCTTCGGGGCCGTTCTGCGCGAATTCGTCATCCTGCTGGCCATGACCCTTGCGCTGGTCGGCATCGCCCTGCACAAGTTCAACGACAAACTCGAATGATCCCATGCGTACCCTGTTGGTTTTGCTGGACAAGGAGTTCCGGCAGTTTTTCCGGAATCCCTTCCTCCCGAAGGTGGTCATCGTCTTCCCGCTGATGATCATGTTCGTCATCCCGTGGGTCACGACTCTCGATGTCCGCCACATCGACGTGGCGGTGGTCGACCACGACCGTTCGCAGACTTCGCGGCGGATCATCGCCAAAGTCGCCGCGTCGGAGTACTTCACGCTCCGCGATCGGGCCGAAGAGTACGACGCGGCGCTCCGCAGAGTGGAGTCGGGCAATGCCGATGTGATTCTGGAGATTCCTCGGGACTTCGAACGATCCCTGACAACGCCGGCTCCCGACCGGGTGAGCATCGCAGCAAACGGGGTGAATGCCCTCAAGGGCAGTCTCGGAGCGCAGTACCTCGTGGCGGTCGTCGGAGAGTCGATCTCCGAACTCGCCCGCGAACAGGGCCGGATCCCGCCCGCCGAAACTCTCGTCGTGCAGAACCGCTACAACCCGACACTCGAATACCGTCACTACATGATTCCGGCGCTGATGATCATGCTCCTGGTGATGCTCTGCGGATTCCTCCCGGCACTGAACCTCGTGAGCGAAAAGGAGACCGGAACCATCGAACAGATCAACGTCACACCCGTCGGTCGACTGACCTTCGCCCTGGCCAAACTGATCCCCTTCTGGGTGATCGGACTCATCGTCCTGGGACTGGTGATGATCGTGGCGCGGATCGTCTACGGCCTCGCACCCGCAGGCTCCATCGCCTCCATCTTCCTCGCCGCGGCGCTCTTCATCTTCACGATGTCGGGAATCGGTCTCGGCGTGGCAAACGGTTCCGCGAACATGCAGCAGACCATGTTCGTGATGTTCTTCTTCGTGATGATCTTCATTCTGATGAGCGGCCTGATCACACCGATCGAGTCGATGCCCCGCTGGGCGCAGCGCATCTCGCGCATCCTGCCTCCCAGTTACTTCGTCGACGCCATGCGCGCCCTCTATCTCAAGGGGGCTACGATCGCCGATCTGTGGGTGAATTATGCCGCGCTGGCGCTCTTTGCCGTCGTGTTCAACGGCTGGGCCGCACTGAGCTACCGCAAACAGCGTTGACCGGAGGCGTTCGCCCTAATCCTTGTCCGAAAAGTCGGCCGGAAGCAGCGCATGGCGCGCCAGAAAGTCGTGAAAGGCCTGTCGGTAGTTTTCCGAAATCGGAATCCGCTCCGTGTCGAAGAGGATCCGGTTGCGTTCGATGGTGCGGATTTTCGACCCCTGCACGATATAGGAGCGGTGGACACGGATGAAACGGTCCGCCGGAAGCTGTTCCTCCAGTGCCTTCATGCTCAGCAGCGAAACAACCGGGTGCGCCTCACCCTCGACGTGGATCTTTACGTAGTCCTTCAGCCCTTCGATGTAGCGGATGCGGTCCAGGTCGATCTGTTGCAGGCGGTACTCCGTCTTCACGAAGAGGCTCCGGGGTGTCTCTTCCGCCTGCCGGAACTCCCCTTCCGGCTGTCGCTCCGCCTGCTCCGCACGGCGCTTCAGCTCGAACCATTCCAAAGCCTTGTTCGCCGCCGCGAGGAAATCCGTATAGCTGATCGGCTTGAGCAGGTAGTCCACGGCCCGGACCCGGAAACCCTCGACGGCATACTGGCTGAAAGCCGTAGTGAAGATCACCCGGGTCTCTTCGGGCAGCATCCGCGAGAGCTCCATGCCGTTCAGCCCCGGCATCTGGATGTCGCAGAAAAGCAGGTCTACGGGGTGTTCTCGCAGTGCCGCAAAGGCTGCCGTGCCGCTCTCGAAGGAGCCCGACAACTCCAGAAACGGCGTCTTGCGGACGTAACTCTCCATGAGTTCCACGGCCAGCGGCTCGTCATCGATTACCATACAGCGCAGTTTCATCGTTCGGTCAGGTTGATGCAGAGCAGTGCCGTGTAGGTCTCTCCGCTGGGTCCGTATTCGAAGGTGTGGCGCTCGGGATAGAGCATCTCCAGACGCTTGGTGAGGTTCGAAAGTCCGATTCCCGAACCGCTGCGATCCGACTCTCCCGATTTGGGAAAACAACTGTTTTGGATGCGGCAGACCAGTTGCTCCTCGGTTTCGTGGAGGTCGATCGTGACGTAGGAGGGACGGTCGTTGTCGACCCCGTGCTTGAAGGCGTTCTCCACGAGCGAAATGAAGAGCAGCGGAGCCACGGGACGCTGCGACGGCGTGTCGGGCAGCGATACGAAGACCTGCACGTGACGGGGCTGGCGGATGCGCATCAGTTCGATGTAGTCGCGCAGAAATTCAACCTCGGAAGAGAGCGGAACGGTAGCCCGGCAACTGTCATAGAGTACGTAGCGCAGCATGCGGCTCAAATCGTGGACGGCTTGCTGGGCCCGCTCGGTGTCGAGCTGGATGAGCGAATAGATGTTGTTCAGCGTGTTGAACAGGAAATGGGGGTTCAACTGGCTTTTGAGATTCTGTAATTCGGCCTGCGTGCGGCTGTGTTCCAGCTCCTTGCGGGCCGTTTCGGCCCGGTACCAGCCGCTTGTCATCCGGATTGCCACGCCTGCGCCGACAACCAGCAGGTAGAGTGTAGCGTTTCCGGCGAAAAAACGCACCGAGTCTTGCCATGGACGCTCGATGGGCGGGCGGTGCATGTCGGGCGGCAGGATGTGGCGGAACAGCAGGTGGACACCGAGCATGACGGCTGCGATCAACAGCAGGTTGTATCCGGTGAAGCGTCCGAATCGCCGGGTGGTCAGATAGCGGTCGATCAGCAGGAAATAGTTTGTGTAGAAGACCACCATGAAGGAGAGCGGCACCAGCAGGAATCGGATGTATTGGGATCCCGTCATCAACGGCCGGTCGGGGTTGGTGACGAAGAGCGGCATGCCGAGGATCACGGCCCAGGCTGTGAAGTGGACCAGCCGGCTGGTATATTTCGATTGCGATGCGGTCATGATGCAAAGGTAATAAAAATGTGGGGTCGAAGTGTGTGTAAAGGTACCTTTTGGTGGCAAAAGGTATCGCCAAAACCAGCCGCAAGTTGCTTTCGCGGGTTTCGGAAACAGGACACACTGAACGGGTGCAGGAAGATCAGGCCTTTCCAGCCTCCCGTTCCGGGCGTGTGACCTGCTTCCGAAACATTTTCCGCTCCAAGCAAAGTGCGTCGGTCTAAGAACCTGGCGGGAGCGCGGAACCGGCTCGGCAACCGGATGAAAGTGGTACCTTTTGGTGGCAAAAGGTATCGCCAAAACCAGCCGCAAGTTGCTTTCGCGGGTTTCGGAAACAGGACACACTGAACGGGTGCAGGAAGATCAGGCCTTTCCAGCCTCCCGTTCCGGGCGTGTGACCTGCTTCCGAAACATTTTCCGCTCCAAGCAAAGTGCGTCGGTC
>CALUIG010000132.1 GCA_944320625.1 uncultured Alistipes sp. | reverse complement strand
GCCGCCTCCCGTTTCGCCGCCTCGCGGGCCTGGCGACGCTCCTGACGGCGTGCCTTGCGCCGCTTGTTCGTGAAGCGCTCCCGGATCCGGTCACGCAGATCCCGCAGGTTGTCGAAATCCTCCTTGAAGTAGACGCCGATCCCGGTCTCCTGCAGACCCTGGTTCTCGTCGAAACGGTCGATCGTCTGCGTGAAGGCCTTCAGCTTGAGCGTCCCGGCCCGGTCGATCAGGTAGGTGATGTAGGCCTCGCCCATGAAGTTCGACATCGTATTGTTGTTCACTGCCTGCTTGTTGTCGATCAGGTAGTTGCCCTCGACCTCCACGAAGAGCCGGTTGTTGATCAGGCTCTTCGAGAGTCCGAAGTCCACCTCGTCGCTCGTCAGCTCCGATTTGGGCCGGTAACGGATCACCACGTTGTAGTCCGACGACGAGAGCCACGTACTCACCATGTTCGACACGAACTCCAGGCCCGTGGCTGCCGAAACCGAACTCCCGATGTTCGACGTCGACTGGCTCGAGCTCTCGGACATGAAGCTGTTGAACAGCAGCAGGTAGAGGAACTGCGTATCGACCGTCTCGGGCGTCGACAGCGCACTGGCCACCACGGCCGCCGTCTCCGGGTCCGAGCCCGGGACCCGCACGTCGAAACCGATACTCGGATTCGAGAGGAACTCCCCGAGGTGGATCACACACTCGACCGGAACCGAACGGTCTCCGCCCAGATTGTCCGAAGTCCCCTGCAGCAGCGGTTGCAGCGACGCCTTGACCTTGTAGACCGCATCGATGTCCAGCAGGGCGTTCATCGGTGAGCCCGTCCACTGGATCGACGACCCGCTCTCGATCGTGAAGCGCTTGTTGATGATCTGTTGCAGCGAGAGCATGAAACTCCCCTCCTCGATCGTATAGTCGCCGTTGATCATGAAGACGTTGTCCCGGGGATTGATCTGCAGGTTCAGGGCCCCGGCACCCCGACCGCGCACCGTATTGCCGGCAATGTCCAGCTCCACCTCCACGTCGGGACGCACGTCCAGGGCCATGTCGATGTTCATGCGGCTCCCCGCGTTGAGCTCCGGACGCCGACGCCGTTCGAACGAGAGTTTCCGGCGGGCCACGTCATCCAGCGTATCCGCAGGCTCCGGGCGCACGAAGACCACGAAATCCGCACTCGAGATGTTCGACTTGCTCGACAGCGGCATGACGAACGTGGAGTTCCCGTCGGTCGAAGCCGCAATCTGCATGTCCACGGCCCCCTTGTCCCCCCGGATGCGGGCCATGCCCGTAGCATAGACCTCACCGTAGAAGAGGTCGTTGTCCTCGGACGAGGTGTCGAGCACCAGCATCCGCTGCGGGGCCACCCGGACGTCATAGGAGATGTTCGAGAGGTGTTGCAGGCTCAGATCGAGGTCGAAACGTCCCTGGTTGCCCTGCGGGTCGTAGAATGTCACGTCCGAGGCCTGGAACCGGTTGTTCTTCACCGTGAGCACCGCCTCGGGCATCGTATAGCCCACACGTGTATAGTCGACCGTCGTACGGAGCCCCCTCACCCGGATGTCGCCCCCCAGATCCGCATTCCGGCCCTGGCCCTGCAACACCAGATCCGCCGATGCAAGACCCTCGGTCGAGGAGATTACACCCGAAAGAATCGGGTCCAGCAATCCCATGTCGAGGCTGTCGACGTTCATCCGGGCATAGTACCGGTTGCGGACCGGCGCATAGAAACCCCGGATCAGCGTATCGCGCTTCACCCGGTCGGTCACCGCCACTCCCGCCCGGTTCCGGGCGAAGTCCCAGCGCGAAGCCAGACGCATCGGAGGGGCCGGGATGTCGTTGACCTCCACGCTGTCGAGCAGGATGTCGGCCGTAATCTCCGCACCGCTCAGCACCGATTTCATCGTTGCCGAGCCGTTCGTACGACCTTCGATGTAGTAGCCCATGCGCTCGGCGATCTGCGTGAAGGGTCCCAGGTCGAAGTTCCGCAGCGAGAGCGAAAGCGAATCCTCCCGGCTGCGCGAAGCCACGCCGTCGAGCAGCAGTTCCTGTTCGTCGTTCATCACCAAAAAACGGTCGATCTCAACCCGGGCCGTATCGAGGAGGATCCTGCGGGCGAAGATCTGCCAGGTCTTCGCGCCCCGGGTGATGTGCGAGGGGCTGATGTGCAGCTCCACGATCCGCCCGTTGGGGCCGTTTTCGTCGGCAACACCGGCCCGGAGTCCCACAAGTCCCGAGACCTGGCGCGCCGTATCGGTAAATCCGGCCGAAACCTGAACCCGGCCCTGACGCGCCCCCCCGGTCAGCGACAGACGCGGAAGATGCAGCACCCCGGCGTAGAGATCTTCGGCCGAAGCATAGACCTCCAGCGAATCGCCCCGGTTCGAGGCATTGACCGAAAGGCGGGTGGCCAGCATCCGGCGCCGCTCGATGTATTCCGACGAGGCCTTGAGCGAAAGCTGGTCGCTCGCCGGGTTGAACAGCAGCTGAAGCGATGATCCGTCGGCGATCTGGAGCCCCGCCGAAACGGCATCCGCCACGGGATTGAAGTTGCGGACGTTGACCGACAGCAGCGAGAAATCGTTCGCCACGGCAGTCCTGCGGCCCAGGGAGTCGAGCCCCGGGTCGGCACGCCCCAGAATCGGAAGATAACGCCATGCGCTCCGCCGCAGGTATTCGAACACGGTGCGGTAGCTGGTCTTCGAGCGGAACGTCGCATCGGCGAAGTCCGACCGCAGTTCGATGAACTTGCTCTCGACCGAGTTCTCGCCCCGCACGTCGATCTCCGAGGCCGTGACCTCCTTGTCGTTGTAGCGGTAACGGGCATCGGTGATCCGGATCCTGCCGTTCAGGTCGTCGAGCGAACGCCCTCCCGCATGGGCCTCGAGAAAGGCCGAGAGCTGCGAAATCGAATCCCGCCGGTTGAAGTGGAGTTTCGCCAGATCCGCATGGTTCAGATCCAGCGTGAAGTCGTAACGCGGCACCGAATCGTTGAGATCGACCTTGCCGAAGAAGTTGAAGTCGAGATTCGGATCGCGGGCCAGAATCTGACCGTCGAACTCCCGGTTGTGCAGGCGGCCGTCGAGGCGCAGCGAATCGTAGACATAGCCGTTGAATCCCAGGTCGGTGATGTTGCCTATGATGTCGGCATCGGCAACACCCCGGCCGATCATGCCGTTGATGCGGGCCGTCATCGAGGCCTTGCCCAGCAGGTCGCGCCGTCCGAGCAGCTCGCCCAGCAGCAGTTCCCGGGTCTGGACGCCTCCGCGGATCGAGTTCACGCCGTTTCCGAGTGGAGCCATTGCCAGGTCGCAGGTGAGCGTCCCCACCGCCGTTTCGGCATCGGCCCGCAGGTCGAACGACGAGAGAAAGCCCTCGAACCGGGCCCGCAGATCGACCGTCCCCGCATGGGCGGCAATCCCGGAGAGCGTCTCCGGGAGCCGGCGGCCCGTGATGCCGAGGGCCAACCGGTCAAGGGCCCCGGCCGAGGAGTGCAGGCGGGATACGTCCAGGTCGAAATAGGTATGCCGGATGTCGGGAAGCCCCTTCAGGGCGATCGTGCCGACCAGAGTCGTACTGTCGCAGAGGGTCAGACTCCGGATCCGGCCCGTAAAGTCGGCGACCTGTCCCGTAAATTCGAGATCGGCGTCGTCGAGCCTCAGATGCCAGTCGCGCAGACGGGGAGCAAACCACGCGATGTCGTCGCTCGAAACCCGCGAATTACGTATGGCAGCATCGATGCGCACCTGCCCGATGAAATCCTTGTATTCGTCCCAGGAGTTGCCCACCAGCGAGATGTAGGGAATACGGATCTCCGACTGTTCGGTGACGATCTCGGTATCCTCGAAGCCCAGGCATCCCTGGGTCATGTAGAAACGGCCCGAAAGGCGTTCCAGGTCGAAGCCGCTCCGTTCGCGGGCCGACAACCGCCCGATCGTGGTATAGATCGCCTGTCCGTCGATGGTGAAGTCCTCGACAAAGGCCTCCATGCCATAGAGGTGCATGTGCGAAAAGTCGATCCCGAACTCCGGATCGCGGCGGTCGAGGCGCTCCAGGCAGAGGTCCATCCCTTCGATCGAGGCCTTGCGGAGCGTCAGCCGGAAATTCCCCTTTTTCGGACGGTCAGGATTCGAAATGCGGTCGACAAGCTGTTTGATGTTCATCTCGCCCGAAGGGGTCTGACGCAGGTAGAGCCGCGCATCGGCAATCGTCCCGCGGCTGAACTCCAGACCTCCGCCCAGCAGCCCGAAACGTGTGACATAGGCGTCCAGATGCCCCACATAGAGCAGTGTATCACGCTGGTAATCCTCGACATAGAAACCATCGACACGGATCTTCGAAAAGAGCCCGATGTCCACGCGGTCAATCGAAACGGTCGTCTCCAGGCGTTCCGACACCGCGGCCGCCAGCCGATGCACCACGAAGTTCTGCACCTGGCGAATATCGAGCAGCAGCGACACGCCCAAGGGAAGAATTATCAGCAACAACACCGCCGCCGAGAACACCATTCCCAATATTTTTATACCTTTGCGCATCGGAACACCGTTATAACTGGCAAAGTTAGCGAAAATAGTTAAAATAACAGCGAAAAACCCGATGGATATTACAATTCTCGGCATCGAATCCTCGTGCGACGACACCTCGGCGGCCGTCCTCCGCAACCAGGTCCTGCTCTCGAACGTCATCGCCTCCCAGGCCGTGCACGTCAAATACGGCGGCGTGATCCCCGAACTGGCCTCACGGGCCCACCAGCAGAACATCATCCCCGTGGTGGACACCGCCCTGCGCGACGCCGGGCTCTCGGCCTCCGACATCGACGCCATCGCCTTCACCCGCGGCCCCGGACTCGTCGGATCGCTCCTCGTGGGCGTCTCCTTCACCAAAGGACTCTCCATCGCCCGCAACATCCCGATGGTCGAGGTCAACCACCTCCAGGGACACATCCTCTCCCACTTCATCGACCTCCCCGACCGCACGCTGCCCCATCCCGACTTTCCGTTCCTCTGCCTGCTCGTCAGCGGAGGACATACCCAGATCGTCCGCGTGGACTCCCCGCTCGAGATGCAGATCATCGGTACGACGATCGACGATGCCGCAGGCGAAGCCTTCGACAAGTGTGCCAAGGTCATGGGACTCCCCTACCCGGGCGGTCCGGTGATCGACCGGCTGGCCAAGGAGGGTGACCCCAAGGCCTTCCACTTCGCACACCCCCGCGTCGACGGATACGACTACTCGTTCTCCGGACTGAAAACCTCGTTCCTCTACATGCTGCGTGACGCCGTGGCACAGGATCCCGACTTCATCGAACGCCACAAGGCCGACCTCTGTGCCACCCTGCAATCGACCATCGTGGAGATCCTGCTCGACAAGCTGATCCGCGCCTCGAAGGAGACCGGCATCCGCGACATCGCCATCGCCGGCGGCGTCTCGGCCAACTCCGGACTGCGCAACGGAATCGTCGAGGCCGGACGTCGCCGCGGCTGGAGGACCTTCCTGCCGGAATTCAAGTTCACGACCGACAACGCCGCGATGATCGCCATGGCCGGATACTACCGCTACCAGCAGGGCGAATTCTCCTCACTCGACGTTTCGCCCGTGGCACGCCTCGAAGAGCTCTGA
>CALUIG010000131.1 GCA_944320625.1 uncultured Alistipes sp. | reverse complement strand
GATCTCCATCCGAATCCGAGCGGGCATGGAGGGAACTGCGGCCCGGGTTCAGATTTCGTGCGAGAGGGGAGCGGGGACAGCCTGGGAGAGATCATACCCACCCCAACGCTCGGCCACGTAGTCGAGGGTTGCAAAGAGTTCGTCGATGTCGAGCGAGGTGACGAGTTTGAGCCGCGTGGACTTGAAGTCGGGCAACCCCTTGAAATAGTTGGTCAGATGTCGCCTCATTTCGAGAATCCCGACATGAGGACCTTTTATTTCGAGGGATTTCCGGAGGTGCTCCTTGGCGATAGCGACGCGTTCCACGACCGACGGCTGAGGCAGGACCTCGCCCGTTGCGAGAAAATGCTTGATCTCCCGGAAGATCCAGGGGCGCCCGTAGGTGGCTCGCCCGATCATCACGCCGTCGACGCCGTACCGGTCGAACATTTCGCGGGCCTTGGGCCCCGAATCGACATCTCCGTTTCCGATGATGGGGATCCGGATGGCGGGGTTGTTCTTCACGGCCCCGATGAGAGTCCAGTCCGCCTCTCCGCGATACATCTGGGCGCGGGTCCGGCCGTGAATGGTGAGTGCCGCGATTCCGACATCCTGCAGGCGGAGCGCGATCTCCTCGATGTTTTTCGAATCGTTGTCCCACCCGAGCCGGGTCTTGACCGTGACGGGGGTACGCACGGCGCGGACGATCTGGCGGGTCATTTCGACCATCAGCTCGGGGTTTCGCATCATGCCGGATCCGGCTCCGCGTCCGGCGATCTTCTTGACCGGGCATCCGAAATTGATGTCGATGATGTCGGGGTGTGCGGCTTCGGCCATGCGTGCGGCCTCGACCATGGGTTCGATCAGATGACCGTAGATTTGAATGCCGACGGGTCGTTCCGCGTCGTCGATTTCGAGTTTTTTGAGTGACTTGGCGGCATCTCGGATGAGTCCGTCCGAGGAGATGAACTCGGTGTAGACGACATCGGCACCGAAGCGTTTGCACATGTATCGGAACGAGGGGTCTGTGACATCCTCCATGGGTGCCAGGAGCAGGGGTTGGGGTCCCAGGTCGATTTCGGCAATTTTCATGGTAGTTTTTCCGCTGACGGTTCGATGTGTTTGACGAGGATCTTGTCGATTCGGGCACCGTCCATGTCGACGATTTCGAAGGAGAAGCCGCACCATTCGATTTTCTCACCCGTTTCTGGAATATGTCCGAGGAGGTTGAGGATCAGTCCGCTGAGGGTGTTGTATGCATTTGCGGGGAAGTCGTCCTCGACGCCGAATGCGGCGAGGAAGTCGTAGAATGGGCACTGCCCGTCGACGAGGGCGCTTCCGTCATCGCGGCGTACGATGTCGGGTTCTTCCCGTTCGTCGGGGATTTCACCGACGAGGGCTTCGAAAATGTCGCGGAGGGTGATGATTCCCCGGGTGACACCGAATTCGTCGCAGATGATTCCGTATCCGAGCTGTTCGCTGCGGAGTTGTTCGAGTGCGTTGTAGACTTCGAACTCCTCGTGGAAGAATTTTCCGGGTTTCAGGATTTTCCGAATATCGAAGCAGGGTTCGCTGAGGTGGAGAAAGAGGTCCTTGAGATAGACTACTCCGAGGAGTTTGTCGAGGCTTCCCTCGCCGACGGGGTATCTGTTGTGAGGGTTCTTTGCGACGATTTCGTAGATTTGCGGGGCGGTCATGTCGACATCGATCCATGCGATTTCGCTGCGGTGGGTCATGATCGACTCGACGGTCCGGTCTCCGAGGGAGAAGACGCGTCCGACGATCTGCTGTTCGACCTGCTGGACCTCGCCGTCTTCGGCACCCTCCTGGATGATGGATCGGATTTCCGCCTCGGTGACCTTGCTTTCGGACTCGTGAATTCCGAGCAGCCGGGTGATCCCGGCCGTACTTTTTGCGAGGAGCCAGACGAATGGCGATGTGATTGTCGAGAGGAGTCCCATGGGCCGTGCCACGATTTTTGCGGCACGTTCTGCGGCATTCATTCCGATCCGTTTCGGGACGAGTTCTCCGAATATGATGGTCAGATAGGTGACGATGATGACGATTGCGACCTGAGCGATGATGGTTGCGGTTCGGAGGGGTATTCCGACGGCCGCGAGATCCTTTCCGCACTTTGCGGCGAGTGCGTCTCCGGAGTAGATACCGGTGAGGATACCGATCAGGGTGATTCCGATTTGCACGGTCGAGAGGAAGCGGTCCGGGTCCTTGGCGAGTTTCAGGGCCTGTCGAGCCCCCTTGCTACCTTGTCGGGCCTGCATTTCGAGGTTTGATTTGCGGGCGGAGACGAGCGCCATTTCGGACATGGCGAAGATTCCGTTTAGGAGGATCAGGAGCAGGATGATGAGAATTTCCATGTTTTTCGGGGGTGATTCGCAGGGCAAAGATAATGCAAGCGGAGTGAAAAGCCAAAAGAAAGGGGCATAGGCGGTTGGTTATTCGGCGAAAAGCGTTAAATTTGCGGGCAAAATCAAACGGATATGAATATCGAGAGCTTTCTTACGGAAGCGGTTCGTCGTTCTGTCGAGGCGCTTTACGGTCCGCTCGGAGACGAGCAGTTGCAGATTCAGAAGACACGTCGGGAGTTTGAGGGCGACTATACGCTTGTGACGTTCCCGCTGCTGCGTCGGAGCCGGAAATCTCCGGAGGCTACGGCGACGGAGATCGGCGAATACATGACGGAGCACGTTTCGGAGATCGGGTCATACAACGTGATCAAGGGTTTCCTGAACCTGTCGTTGCGACCGTCGTTCTGGGCTTCCTGCTTCACGGAGTTGTCCTCCGATGCACACTTCGGGGAGTCGGCGCCGACGGGTCGTACGGTGATGATCGAATACTCGTCTCCGAACACGAACAAGCCGCTGCACCTGGGCCATATCCGCAACAACCTGCTGGGTTATTCCGTGGCCCAGATCCTGAAGGCGAACGGATACCGGGTGATCAAGGCGAATCTGGTGAACGACCGGGGCATCCACATCTGCAAGTCGATGCTGGCGTGGAAACTCTACGGGGGAGGCGAGACCCCGGAGTCGTCGGGGATGAAGGGCGACCACCTGGTCGGGAAATATTACGTGGAGTTCGACAAGCACTACAAGTCCCAGATCAAGGAGTTGATGGCCGCGGGAGAGTCGGAGGAAGAAGCGAAGCGGAACGCCCCGATCATGCGCGAGGCGCAGGAGATGCTTCGGCGCTGGGAGGCGAAGGACCCGGAGGTCTATTCGCTGTGGGAGACGATGAACGGCTGGGTCTACGCGGGTTTCGACGTGACGTACAAGGCGCTTGGCGTGGACTTCGATAAGGTCTACTACGAATCCCAAACCTACCTTTTGGGCAAGTCGCTCGTGGAGGAGGGTCTGAAGAAGGGCGTCTTCTACCGGCGTGCGGACAACTCGGTCTGGATCGACCTGACGGGCGACGGACTGGACGAGAAACTGCTGCTTCGCGGCGACGGGACGTCGGTCTACATGACGCAGGACCTGGGTACGGCCTACCGGCGCTTCGAGGACAACCGGCTCGACGACATGATCTACGTGGTGGGCAACGAACAGAACTACCACTTCCAGGTTCTGAAACTGGTGCTGAAGAAGCTGGGCTACGCGGATTGGAGCGACCATATCACGCACCTTTCGTATGGGATGGTGGAGCTTCCCGAGGGGAAGATGAAGTCGCGTGAGGGTACGGTTGTGGATGCCGACGACCTGATTGCGGACATGGTCCGGACGGCGCGTGAGATGTCGGCCGAACTGGGCAAGCTGGACGGCTGCACGGAAGAGGAGGCCGACGCTGTTTCAAGAATGGTGGGCCTGGGGGCCTTGAAATACTTCATTCTGAAGGTGGACCCGAAGAAGACGATGCTTTTCGACCCGCGCGAATCGATCGACTTCAACGGCAATACGGGCCCGTTCATCCAATATACGCATGCGCGGATCTGCTCGGTGCTTCGCAAGGCTTCGGAGAGCGGGGTAGCGGTTCCTGCGGGCATTGAGGCTGGAGTTTCGCTGCTTCCGGAGGAGATTGCCCTGATCAAGACGCTGACGGAGTATCCGGCCACGGTGAAGGCTGCGGGCGATAATTTCGCGCCATCGATCATCGGAGCCTATGTTTACGATCTTGCGAAGCAGTTCAACGGTTACTACCACGACCATTCGATTCTGCGTGAGGAGGATGCTTCGATCCGGGGGATGCGTTTGGCTCTGGCACAGGAGGTTGCGCGTGTGATCCGGAAGGGGATGCTGCTGTTGGGCATTGAGGTCCCGGAGCGGATGTAGTAAAAGAGGAAACAGAGGCGCTGTTTTTGCGGTGCCTGAAAAGCGGAGATCTTCGGAAGAGGGTCTCCGCTTTTGCATTGCGGGGAATGAGTGGGGTGGAAGTTGTGGTACGAATGTTGCGAAAGGGGAGGTTGTTAACCAACATTCAACAGACGTGAAAACAAACGTGAAATCCATCGCACTGTTATTAGCGATGTTTGCCTGCTCCGGAGCTGCCGCGCAGCCGGGGAATTCGGTGTCGGGACCTGCGGCCGATACCGTACTGCTGTCGGAGCGGGTTGAAGGGGATTATCTGGTCCGCAGGCTTCAGATCCAGAGTATGTCCGATGTGGACTATTCGATCCGTTACCGGATCAGTGCGGCGACGCTGAATGCGGCTTTGGCGGGGAATCCTCAGGCCCTGGATGAGTTGAACGGCTTTGTCGACGGTCTGCTGCAGGATACGTTGAAGAAGGTGACCCGTGTTGTCATTACGGGGTATGCTTCGCCGGACGGACCTGTGGCGTACAACAAGGAGCTTGCGGCACGTCGGGCGAACGATTTCAAGAACTATCTGGATCAGAAGTACGGTTTTTCGAAGAAATATGCCGTAACGGTTCATTCGGAGGCCGATGATTGGAAGATGGCCCATGCTGCGATCGCATCCTCTTCGGTTCCGGATCGCGCATCGGTTCTTCAGATTGTCGACGGTGCTCAGGCTCCGATGGCGAAGGAGCAGGCCCTGAAGCGGTTGCCCGGAGTTTGGAGTTACCTGGCGCGCGAGGTTCTGCCTCCGATGCGTCGTGTGGAGGTGATGATCGACTACGATACGTCCCGGATTGTTGAGGAGCGGACACGGATCCAGCGCCCGGCACCAGCTCCGGCCCCGGCTGCTCCGGCTGAAGCCTATGTCGTTGTGGAGGAGGATGTGAACGGGGTGATTGTAGCGATGCCCGACAAGGGCGAGTACCGGAAGGCGATGCGTGAGGCGACCCATGAGGAGCGCCATGACGTGAAGGCTGCGGATCGGATTGTGAAGCATGACAGCCGTGAGATCGGGAAGATCTCTCGTGCGGAGGCGAAGGCCGCGAAACGGATTGCGAAGAAAGAGGCGAAGGCGGCTAAGAAGGCAGCCCGAGCTGCGAAAAAGACTACCAAGGATCTTGAGAAGATGAAATAGATGAGTGCATTTCGATCCGAGGGTGCCCGACCGAAAGGTCGGGCTTTTTCGTGTGCTGCATGGTGTTTTGGCGGGGATTTTGGCGTTTTTTTGAGCTTTTTGCCGTTTTTCTTGTAGGCTGGGTTTCTGTGGCCTCACCGAGCCTCCAGCACCAACTGTTTTTCCACCGCCCCGCATTTTTCGTTTATTCCCGCCAGACTTTGTCGCTTCTGCCTGCCTCCACCTTGTACCTCCGTGCCTGCTGTACCCGCGACCGCTGCCCCTTCCTGC
>CALUIG010000130.1 GCA_944320625.1 uncultured Alistipes sp. | reverse complement strand
AAAAATCCCCGGGAAAATTCCGGGGATTTTCTGTGGCTATCGCTTGCCGGGTCCGTTAGTCCTTGAACTTGGCGGAGAGGAACTCGCGGTTCAGGCGGGCGATATGCGTAATGGAGATCTGTTTCGGGCACTCGGCCTGGCAGGCTCCGGTGTTGGTGCAGTTGCCGAATCCGAGTTCGTCCATCTTGGCAACCATCGCCTTGGCACGGCGTGCACCCTCCACGCGGCCCTGGGGCAGCTTGGCCAGCGACGACACGCGGGCAGCCACGAAGAGCATGGCCGAACCGTTCTTGCAGGTGGCGGCGCAGGCTCCGCAACCGATGCAGGCGGCAGCATCCATCGACTCGTCGGCATCGGGCTTCGGAATGGCAATGGCGTTGGCGTCGGGCACGGAGTTCGTGCGCACGGAGATGAAACCTCCGGCCTGGAGAATCTGGTCGTAAGCCGAACGGTTCACCACGAGGTCCTTGATGACGGGGAAGGCGGCCGAACGCCACGGTTCGATGGTGATCGTCGCACCGTCCTTGAACTTGCGCATGTAGATCTGGCAGGTCGTGGCACCCTGGCTGGGGCCGTGGGCCTGTCCGTCGATGTGCAGCGAGCACATGCCGCAGATACCTTCACGGCAGTCGTGGTCGAATGCCACGGGCTCCTTGCCCTGGTGTACGAGGTCGTTGTTGAGGATGTCGAGCATCTCAAGGAACGAGGTGTCGGCCGAGATGTTCTCCACCTTGTAGGTTTCGAAGGCTCCCTTGGATTTAGCGTCCTTCTGACGCCATATCTTTAATGTGAAATTCATTGTTTTTCGATCTTAAAGTTCAACGTCAAAACGGGCTTAGTCCTTGTAGTTGCGCTGTGCGGGGTGTACGAACTCGAAGTTCAGCGGCTCCTTGGTCATTTCCGGCACCTGGTCCATGCCCTTGTACTCCCAGACGGCGGCATAGGTGAAGTTTTCGTCGTCACGCTTGGCTTCGCCCTCTTCGGTCTGGTGCTCCGAACGGAAGTGTCCGCCGCACGACTCCTCACGGTTCAGGGCATCGCGGGCCATCAGCTCACCCAGTTCGAGGAAGTCGGCCAGACGCAGCGCCTTTTCGAGTTCGACGTTGAAGTCGTTCTCCTTGCCGACGACCTTCACATCCTTCCAGAACTCCTTGCGCAGGGCCTGGATCTCGGTGATGGCCTTCTGGAGCGACTCCTTCGTGCGGGCCATTCCGACGTTTTCCCACATGATGTGTCCGAGTTTCTTGTGGATGTCGTCCACGGACTGTTTTCCGTTGATCGAGAGCAGTTTGGCAATCTTCTCACGCACGCCCTTTTCGGCCTCGTCGAAGGCCTTGGTGTCGGTCTTCACCTTCGGGGCCTGAATCTTGTGCGAGAGGTAGTCGCCGATGGTGTAGGGCAGGACGAAGTAACCGTCAGCCAGACCCTGCATCAGCGCCGAAGCTCCCAGACGGTTGGCACCGTGATCCGAGAAGTTGGCCTCGCCGATGGCGTAGAGACCCGGGATCGTGGTCATGAGGTTGTAGTCGACCCAGATGCCGCCCATGGTGTAGTGAACGGCGGGGAAGATCTGCATCGGCTGCTCGTAGGGGCTGACGTCGGTGATCTCCTCGTACATGTCGAAGAGGTTGCCGTAACGCTGCTTGATAATATCCTTTCCGAGTCGCTCGATGGCGGTCTTGAAGTCGAGGAAGACGGCCAGACCGGTCTCGTTCACACCGTATCCGGCATCGCAGCGCTCCTTGGCGGCACGCGACGCCACGTCACGCGGCACGAGGTTTCCGAAGGCCGGGTAACGGCGCTCCAGATAGTAGTCGCGGTCCTCTTCGGCGATGTCCGAGGGCTTCTTGGCGCCCGAACGGATGGCCTTGACGTCTTCGAGTTTCTTCGGCACCCAGATACGTCCGTCGTTACGCAGCGATTCGGACATGAGGGTGAGTTTCGACTGCTGGTCGCCGTGCACGGGGATACACGTGGGGTGGATCTGCGTGAAGCAGGGGTTGGCGAAGCCGGCACCCTTGCGGTAGCACTGGAAGGCGGCCGAGCCGTTCGAGGCCATGGCGTTGGTCGAGAGGAAGAAGACGTTGCCGTATCCTCCCGTGGCGATCACGACGGCATGGGCACCGTGGCGCTCGATCTCACCCGTGACGAGGTTGCGGGCGATGATACCGCGGGCCTCACCGTCCTCGATGACGATGTCGAGCATCTCGTGACGCGGGTAGCTCTTTACCGAACCTGCTGCGATCTCCTTGTTCAGGGCCGCATAGGCGCCGAGCAGCAGCTGCTGACCGGTCTGGCCGCGGGCGTAGAAGGTACGCGAAACCTGCGCACCGCCGAACGAACGGTTGGCCAGCAGACCTCCGTACTCACGGGCGAAGGGCACGCCCTGGGCGACGCACTGGTCGATAATCAGGTTCGAGACCTCGGCCAGACGGTAGACATTGGCCTCACGGGCGCGGTAGTCGCCGCCCTTGATCGTATCGTAGAAGAGCCGATAGACGGAGTCGTTGTCGTTCTGGTAGTTCTTGGCTGCGTTGATACCGCCCTGTGCGGCGATGGAGTGAGCGCGGCGGGGCGAATCCTGGATGCAGAACACCTTGACGTTGTAGCCGAGTTCCCCGAGCGAAGCGGCTGCGGAGGCACCTCCGAGACCCGTACCGACGATAATGATGTCGAGCTTGCGCTTGTTGGCGGGGCTGACGACCTTGATAGCTGCCTTGTGGTTGCTCCATTTTTCGGCGAGCGGCCCGGCAGGGATTTTAGCATCTAATTTTAAAGCCATATCGTTTGTGTGTTTATTGTTCTACAATTTGCAGGATTGGATCAGCAGGCGCCCGTGATGCAGGGGCAGAGGAAGTAGACGAGGACCACGACGGCAAATCCGAGGAAGATGATCGTGGCGACGATGTTTGCGATGCACTTCAGACGGGGATACCACGTGTCGTTCGCCCATCCTACACTCTGGAACATCGACCATACGCCGTGCGTGAGGTGGAACCAGAGGGCTGCGAACCATACGAGGTAGATCACCACGTAGTACCACTGCGAGAAGGTGTAGCGGATCAGGGCCGCACCGTCGGCAGGGCTGTAGCCGAGGGAGTTGGTGTGCTGTCCCATGATCTCGACGAGCTGCATCTTCGCCCAGAAGTTGAAGAGGTGGAGCAACAGACCTGCGAGGACGATGAATCCCAGGACGAGCATGTTTTTCGAGGCCCAAGCCACGCCCGGTTCCTGGACGGTGACGGCATAGCGCTGCTGTCCGCGGGCCTTGTAGTTGCGGAGCGTGAGGACGATGGCGTAGAGGAAGTGGATCAGGACTCCGGCAGCCAGGATGACGGTGCCGACCAGAGCATACCAGTTGGCGCCGAGGAATTCACAGATCGCGTTGTAACCATCCGGCGAGATGATAGCCGTGACGTTCATCGACATGTGGAAGAGGATGAAGAGCACGAGGAAGCAGCCCGTCACACTCATTACTAACTTCTTGCCGAGCGAGGAATTGGATAGGAAACAGCTCATAATTTTTTGAAATTTGTTATATTTGTGAATGATTTGTGTCCTGTCAGCCGTTTTCCCGGCAAAGAGGGTGCCGGTCACGATCGGGAATCCGGAGTCCGGATCGGGAATCGGATCGGAGCCGCTTCGCGGCGGGATTGCTTGCCGCAAAGATAGCCATTGTTCGCGGAATAACAATAGCAAGGCGCAGGAATTTATCGACGGGAGGCGGGTTTTATGACTAAAAATGAGCTTCGGAAAGCGATGCGGGCTTTGAACCGGGGACTGGATCCCGGGTTGCGGGCCGTAGAGTCGGCGCGGATTGTCGCGCAGGCCGAGGCGTTGCGTGCGTTTGCCGGGGCGCAGACGGTGGGGCTTTACTGTGCATTGCCCGACGAACCCGACCTTTCGGAGGCCTTCGTGCGTTGGCGGAGGAGCAAGCGGCTGGTGGTTCCGCGGGTCGAGGGAGACGGGATGCGTTTCTTCGATTACGATCCCCGGACGCTTGTCCGGGGCGCCTTCGGGATTCTCGAACCGGGTCCCGCGGCATCTCCTTGCCTGCCCGGGGAGATCGATCTGCTGCTGGTCCCCGGGGTGGCCTTTACCCGCGAAGGGGTGCGTTGCGGCCGGGGCAGGGGGTATTACGACCGTTATCTGGCTCAGCCCGGAGTCCGGGCCGTGAAGATCGGCGTCTGCTATGCCCACCAGTTGATCGACGCATTGCCGGTCGAACCGCATGATGTGCGGATGGATGGCGTGCTTTTTGCAGGATGATCCGAATGCCGTGACCGGTTGCAGCCGGGGCGGTCTCCGCAAACTGAATAATCACCGGAAGAATGAAAAAGAGAAGAGTGGCCCTGGTGCTTGCCGGAGGCGGTGCAAGGGGTGTGGCACATATCGGCGCCATCGAGGAGTTGGAGCGTCAGGGGTTCGAGATTGCGGCCGTGGCCGGCACCTCGATGGGTGCACTGGTCGGAGGCATGTATGCCTCGGGGCATCTGGAGGCTTTCAAGGAGTGGATGTGCACGCTCGACAAGTACAAGGTCTTCGGACTGGTCGATTTTACCCTCAGCACCGAAGGTCTGGTCAAGGGGGAACGGGTGATCAAGGCGATGCAGGAGTTGGTTCCCGATGTGCAGATCGAGCGGATGCCTGTGCCGTTTGCGGCTGTGGCGGCCGATCTGCTCACGGGACGCGAGGTGGTGCTCGATCGGGGCGGACTCTACGAGGCGATCCGGGCTTCGATCTCCATTCCGTCGGTTTTCCGGCCTGTTCATCGTGACGGCATGGTGCTCATCGACGGTGGAACGGTCAATCCGCTGCCGTTGAACCGCGTGCGGCGTGAGGAGGGTGATTTGCTGGTTGCCGTGGATGTGAGTGCTCCGTTTGCGGCCGATCCGGCCGTGCGGGTGAATGCGTCGCTCAACTATTACAAGGTGCTGATCGCCTCGTCACAGATCATGCAGCAGCACATCACCCAGCTCATGTGTCGGCTCTATCGGCCTGATGTTCTGGTTCAGATGCCGGCCGACAGTTACGGAATGTTTGAATTCTACCGTTCGGCGGAACTGGTCGAGGCGGGGCGCATGGCGACCCGTACGGCGCTGGCAGAATCTCTTCGGTAGCGGTAGCGTTTGTCGGATGCGGGTTGTGCGGTATGGTTTTTGTATTGGAAATAAAAAATGCGACGGCCCGTTTTTTTGAAGAATTCAATAGAATCGTGACGCAACTCACACAGATTTTTAGGGCCGTCGCAATTTTTCCCTCCGAGGGGGATTCCCCTGGCGGCGTCGAATCCCGGTCGGATTACCGGGATTCGACGCGTTGGGGATTTCATACGGCGCAAAGATAGGGAAAGTTTCGGTTCTTGCAACGACTTGACCCGAAAATGGCACGTGTACGCCTAAAATATCGGGAGGGGCTGTCCTTTTTGACTCTTTTTTTTGTTATTCCGTCATTTCGACGCTTTTTTTTCGTCTGTTTTTTTGTCTGGGGCGGATATGTATTCTCTTTCCACTTCCCTCCTGCGCTGCCTTTCTCCGCAACTTTTTCTTGCCTTCTCCCTCTCCCTCCTTCTGTTTTCACCCACTCTTCCTCTCTCTGCTCATCCTCACCTCTCTCTGCTCATCCTCACCACCCCCCCCCGCTGTTAGCGGTCGGTTTCGCGGATGTAGGCGGCGATGCGGTGGCTGCGCTTCCCGAGCGGAATGCCC
>CALUIG010000129.1 GCA_944320625.1 uncultured Alistipes sp. | reverse complement strand
TCCCCGGTGTGCTTCTTGAAAAAACGGCCCAGATAGGACTGGTCGGGGAATTTCAACCGATAGGCAATCTCCTGCACCGAAAGATCGGTCGTACGGAGCAGCATCCGGATCTCCAGCATCACCGCCCGGTCGATGAACTCCTTGGCCGAAGTATGGGCCACGCAACGCACAATGGTCGAAAGATAACGGGTCGAAATGCAGAGACGGTCGGCATAAAAGGCAACCTCGCGTTCATGGGCGCAATGTTCGTGCACAAGCGCCGCAAAACGGTGGAACAACTCCAGCTGCCGGGTGGTATTTTCCACGGCTGGACGCGACTGCCTGGTCGCAAAACGCTGCATCTTGTCGTATATCTCCAGCAGAACATTCTGCAGGCGGTTCTTGATGATCGTGTTGCGGAACAGATTCTGCCGGTCACGGTAGGTATATGCCGCCATCTGGAACCAGATGGCAGCCCCTTCGACAATCCGGTGCGGAGGGGTGAAAAAGGGATTGCGGTGCATGGACTGGAAAAAAACAGGATCCAGTCGGAAGGCTGCCTCCGAAAACAGATTCCTCGAAAAGGTACAGTAGAGACTTTTGAAATCCTCGGACCGATCGATGAAATGCAGATAGGCCCCGGGCAGCAGCAGCAACAACGTATCCCGCACGATCCGACCCTGATGCTGGTCTACCGTCACCTCGGCCTCACCCTCCCGGCAGAACAGAATCGCACATCCGTCCAGCCGATAGGCATTCTGTCCGAATCCGGCAAAATCGGACTCTCCAACCACGAACTCCTCCTCGGAAGAGAGGATCAAAGGATTATTCTGAAGCATCTTATTTCTTTTTTCGAACAAAAGTAGTGAAAAAGTGGTGAATAATCCTATTTTTATTCCGAAAAGTACCAATACTGTTCGCAATATAAGGCACATCGGCAACGTTTTTAAAATACTTTTGCACCTGAAAAAGTTTTTTAGTATAAACAGAAAAGGAAAGCTATGAAGCAAACATTTGTGAAAGCGGCCGTTTGGGCATGCAGCCTGGCTGCCGTTGCATGTGGACAGGCCCCGACGGCGATGGGGCCCGGCGAATATGCCGTGCAAACCATTGCCACGACCGACCGCGAAATCCCGACGAACTACTCGGCAACGATCCGCGGCCGTCAGGACATCGACATCTATCCGCAGGTTTCGGGCACCATCTGGCAGCTCTGTGTCACCGAAGGTCAGAACGTCTCGAAGGGTCAGACGCTGTTCATCATCGACCAGGTCCCCTACAAGGCTGCCCTGCAGACCGCCGAGGCCAATGTCGCCGCCGCTGAAGCCAGTGTGGCTACGGCCCAACTTACCTATGACAGCAAAAAAGAACTTTTCGCCCGCAACGTCGTCTCGCAGTTCGACCTCTCGACCGCGGAAAACAACCTGTTGACAGCCAAAGCCCAGCTGGCCCAGGCCGAAGCACAGCAGGTGAGCGCCGCCAACAACCTCTCCTATACGGTGGTCAAGGCCCCGTCGAACGGTGTGGTCGGAACGTTGCCCTATCGGGTCGGCGCCCTGGTCAGTGCCTCGATGCCGCAGCCGCTGACCACCGTCTCGGACAACTCGACCATGTACGTCTACTTCTCGATGACCGAGAACCAGCTGCTCTCGCTGACGCGCCGCTACGGCTCGATCGCCGAGACGCTCAAGAACATGCCCGACGTACAGTTGCAGCTCAACGACGGTTCGATGTACGACCGGCCGGGACGCGTGGAGTCGATCAGCGGAGTGATCGACACCTCGACGGGAAGCGTCTCGCTGCGTGCGGCATTCCCCAACCCCGACGGGCTGTTGCACAGCGGAGGTTCGGGCAATGTCATCCTGACCAGCACCTTCAAGGACTGCATCGTCGTACCGCAGGCCGCCACGTTCGAACTCCAGGACAAGGTATATGTATATAAGTTGGCAGACGGCAAGGCCGCCTCGGCCATGATCGGCGTAGAGAAGATCTCCGACGGCAAGGAGTATATCGTCACCTCGGGTCTCGTTCCGGGCGATGTGATCGTCGCCGAGGGTGTCGGTCTGATGCGTGAAGGCACGCCGATCCGCGCCAAAGGCGAGGCTGCAGCTTCCGAAACCGCAGCACCTGCCGAAGAGACCGCAGCAGCCCCCGCAGCAGAAACGGAGGAGAACGCCGCCGCCGAAACCCAAACCGGAAAGGAGGAATAACCCATGACACTCAAGCATTTTATTGAACGACCCGTACTGGCGTCGGTCATCTCCATTGTCATCGTGATTGCGGGCTTGATCGGCCTGGCAACCCTGCCTATCGAGCAATATCCCGACATCGCGCCCCCGACGGTCATGGTGCACGCCTCGTACCCGGGAGCGAGCGCCGAAACGATCCAGAACTCGGTGGTCGTACCCCTCGAAGAGGCCATCAACGGTGTGGAGGACATGACTTACATCACGTCCAGCGCCGCAGCCGGAAGCGCCTCGATCTCGATCTACTTCCGCCAGGGTACCAACCCCGACATGGCGGCGGTGAACGTGCAGAACAAGGTCTCGACCGCCACCGGACAGTTGCCGTCGGAGGTTACGCAGATCGGTGTGACGACCATGAAGCGCCAGACCTCGATGGTGAAGATCTTCTCGCTCTACAGCCCCGATGACAGCTACGACGAGACATTCCTGGCCAACTACTCGAAGATCAACATCGAACCGCGGATCCTGCGTATCCAGGGTGTCGGCGAGGCCTTCACGCTGGGTGCCGAATACTCGATGCGCCTGTGGCTCAAACCCGACATCATGGCGCAGTACAAACTGATCCCGTCGGACATCACGGCTGCACTGGCCGAGCAGAACATCGAGTCGGCAACCGGTAAACTGGGTGAAAACTCCGGAAATACGTTCGAGTACACGATGAAGTACCGCGGACGTATCCAGACGCCCGAAGAGTTCGGACAGGTGGTGATCCGTTCGGATGCCGACGGCAACGTCCTGCGGCTCAAAGATGTTGCTGAAATCGAACTCGGCAGCGAATCCTATGCCTACAAAGGCTATACGAACGGTCACCCGGGTGTGAGCACCATGATCTTCCAGACCGCAGGATCGAACGCCACGCAGGTCGTCAACGACATCAACGCCCTGCTCGACGAAGTGGAAGCAGAACTCCCGAAAGGGGTTGCCATCGCCCACCTGCAAAGTGTGAACGACTTCCTCTACGCCTCGATGAAGGAGGTGGTCAAGACGCTCTTCGAAGCCATCCTGCTCGTTATCCTCGTGGTTTACGTCTTCTTGCAGGACATCCGCTCGACACTCGTGCCGACGGTCTCGATCCTCGTGGCGCTGATCGGTACGTTCGCCTTCCTTTCGGTGGCCGGATTCTCGATCAACCTGCTGACGCTCTTTGCGCTGGTGCTTGCCATCGGTACGGTCGTCGACGATGCCATCATCGTGGTCGAAGCCGTCCAGGCGCGCTTCGATGCCGGATACAAATCCTCCTACATGGCCACCATCGATGCCATGTCGGGCATCACGTCGGCCATCATCACCTCGACGCTGGTCTTCATGGCGGTGTTCATCCCCGTGGCCATGATGGGAGGTACGTCGGGTGTCTTCTACACGCAGTTCGGTATCACGATGGCCGTGGCCGTGGGTATCTCGGCCATCAACGCCCTGACGCTCTCGCCGGCCCTCTGCGCCCTGATCCTAAAACCTTACATGGATGAGAACGGCGAAATGAAGGACAACTTCGCGGCCCGTTTCCGCAAGGCCTTCAACGCCGCGTTCAACACGATGATCGCCAAGTACAAGCACGGCGTGATGCTCTTCATCAAGCACAAGTGGCTCATGTGGGCTACGCTCGGACTGGCCTTCGCAGCCCTCGTCGTGCTGATGAACACCACCAAGACGGGTCTGGTGCCCGACGAGGACCAGGGTACGATCATGGTCAACGTCACCACGGCTCCGGGTTCGTCGCTTGCCGAGACCGACAAGATCATGAAGGAGGTCTCCTCGCGCATCCAGAACATCCCGCAGATCCGCGACTTCATGCAGGTGGCCGGTTACGGCATGATCGCCGGCCAGGGTTCGTCGTACGGTATGTGCATCATCAAGCTCAAGGACTGGGACGAACGCCCCGAAAAAGAGGACGACGTGAATGCCGTGATCAACCAGATCTACGCCCGGACGGCCGACATCAAGGATGCACAGCTCTTCGCCGTGGCACCTCCGATGATCTCGGGTTACGGTACGTCGACCGGTTTCTCGATGCACCTGCAGGACAAGGCCGGCGGTGAGTTGACCGACTTCTACAACATCTATCTGCAATTCATCGCGGCGCTGAACCAGCGTCCGGAGATCGCCCGCGCCTACTCGACCTTCAACATCAACTTCCCGCAGTATGTGGTCGACATCGACGCGGCAAAGGCCAAGCGGGCCGGCGTCTCGCCCAATACGATCCTCTCGACCCTCTCGGGCTACTACGGAGGCCAGTACGTTTCGAACATCAACCGCTTCTCGAAGATGTACTACGTGACGATCCAGGCCGACCCGAAATACCGCCTCGACACCGAATCGCTGAACAACGTCTTCGTCCGCACGGACAGCGGCGAAATGGCACCGCTGAGCCAGTTCGTGAAGCTGACGCGCGTCTACAGCTCCGAGGTGCTCAACCGGTTCAACCTCTACAACTCGATCGCCGTGAACGGTACGGCCGCCGACGGCTATTCGTCGGGTGACGCCATCAAGGCCATCCAGGAGGTTGCCGCCGAAGTGCTCCCGCACGGCTACGGCTACGAGTTCGACGGTATCACCCGTGAGGAGGCCCAGACGGGCAGCAACACGATCATCATCTTCGGAATCTGTATCCTGCTGATCTATCTGATCCTGAGCGCCCTCTACGAGAGCTTCCTGCTGCCGTTCGCCGTGATTCTGGCCGTACCGTGCGGTCTGATGGGCTCGTTCCTGCTGGCCAAGGTGATGGGACTCGAAAACAACATCTACCTCCAGACGGGTATCATCATGCTGATCGGTCTGCTGTCGAAGACCGCCATTCTGATCACGGAGTATGCCGCCGACCGCCGCCGTGCGGGCATGAGCCTCACACAGGCTGCCGTATCGGCTGCCAAGGCCCGTCTGCGTCCTATTCTGATGACGGTGCTGACCTGCGTCTTCGGTATGATCCCGCTGGTACTGTCGCACGGTGTGGGTGCCAACGGCAACTCGACCCTCGGTTCGGGTGTCGTGGGCGGTATGATCGTCGGAACGCTCGCGCTGCTGTTCCTCGTCCCGACGCTGTTCATCGTCTTCGAGACGCTTCAGGAGAAGCTCAAGCCCCTGGAGTTCGATCCCGATCCCCAATGGGCCGTACGTGCCGAACTGGAAGAGGTTAAAAACGAGAATGAGGAGGAGTAAACCATGAGAAAAACCATCATCATACTTGCGGCAGTCGCCATGACCGGCTGCGGCATCTACAAACCCTACACGCGTCCGGAGGTCTCGACCGACGGGCTGTACGGCACGGCCGAGACGGCCGATACGACGACCCTGGGCGACATCAGCTGGCAGGAGATGTTCTCCGACCCGCAGCTGCAGGCACTCATCGCTCAGGCGCTGGAGAACAACACCGACCTGCAATCGGCCGGCTGGCGCGTGAAGGAGGCCGAGGCGACGCTCAAATCGGCTCGCCTGGCCTACCTGCCGTCGTTCAACTTCGCACCGCAGGGTTCGCTGAGCAGTTTCGACGGTGCGACCCCGACGAA
>CALUIG010000128.1 GCA_944320625.1 uncultured Alistipes sp. | reverse complement strand
GCCCCCCCCCGCACTATTTCAGCGCCCCGGCGATCCGTTCCGCGAGGTAGATCATCAGCGGCATTCCGTTGCAGCGCGAGAGCGACGTGATGCCCCGATGATCGGTGAAGAAGAGCTCGTCGATGCGCCTCAGATCCGCCGTTCCGAAGGACTCTTCGCGGAACTCCAGTCCGATGGCCTGCACGGCCTTCCGGGTGATGGACCGTTCGACACTCTCCGGACCCGGAGCCACAAGGACCGTGCGTCCCGCGATGGCGAAGAGCGGGGCCTCCCCGGTGTCCCGGAAAATACCTTCGGCGTCGCAGCGTATGGCCACCTCTGCGCCAGCCCGTTCGGCGGCCCGGCAGGCCCATTGCGCCGCCGCCTCCCGCAGCGACGTCGGGGCCTCGGTCAGCGGGAGGTCGTAACGCACCGATACGGCCGAGGGTTGCAGACTCCGGTAGGCGTAGCCGTCGTAGAGCGATACGCCCGCGGGGAGGAGCCGTTCCCGGCCGTCGGGCCGCAACTCGATGCGGACGAATCCCGAGACGCTGTTCGGATAGTGTTCCTTTTCGGCCAGGATTTCGATCCGGGTCCGGAGTGCTCCGGGTGAAGGGGTGTAGGGGCGTCCGAACCATTCGCGTGCCGCGGCGTCGAGCACCGCGGCGTGCTCCGCGACATGAAGGGCCCGGCCGCGGGCCAGGTGCACGGTCTGATAGAGGTAGAGATCCGTCACGGCAGGAAGATTTTCAGCAGCAGTTCGCGCAGCAGTTCGCCGTCCGAGGCGCCTCCTGCGCCCATGCCCTTGCTTTTGGCGTCGTATTCGCGCAGCAGCCCCAGGATCTGAAAGACCTTGCGGTTGTCCCACGCCGCGGCATTCTGTTTGATCTCCCCGAGGATGAAGGTGTTGCTTTTGCGCAGGATACGCATCAGCTCCTGGTCCGAGGGGAAAGGACGGTTGCGGTGCCGGGCGAGCCAGCGGAGGTAGTTGACCACGAACAGGTCGCGGAACTGGTTGAAGAGCGCCATGACGATCACCAGCAGCGGGTTGTCCTTGGGATTCCGTGCGAAGTGGTCGGCGATGAGCAGGGCCCTCTCCATGTCGCGCGTAACGACGGCCTTGCACAGTTCGAAGTTGTTGAAGTCCTTCGAAATACCGATGTTGGCCTCGATGTCGCGGTCGGTGATGCGGCGGGTACCCTCGGGGAGCGAGACGGATAGTTTCTGCAACTCGTTGGCAATCTTCGCAATGTCGGTTCCGAGGTGGTCGGTGAGCATCGAGAGGGCCTTGGGGTCGATCTCGAGCCCGCGGCGGCGGATGAACTGCTGGAGCCAGGCCGAGATTTCGTAATCGCGCGGGCGCACGGATTCCAGCACCACGCCGTTGGCCGCACAGCCCTTGTAAAAGGCCGAACGACGGTCGACACTCTTCTCCTTGTGGCAGATGACGAGAATCGTCGTCGGGGAGGGTTTCTGGGTGTAGAATGCGAGTTTTTCGAGTCCTTTGAGCTGCTGGGCCTCCTTGACGATGACCACCTGATAGTGTCCCATCATGGGCATCTGGCGGCAAAGGTTCACGACCTGCCCGGCATCCGTATCGCGGCCGTAGACGGTGATCTGATTGAAAGCCCGTGCGGCCTCGTCGAGAATCGATGCGGCGAGCCGGTCGGCCACGGTATCGATGAAGTAGCTCTCCTCGCCCATCAGGAGGTAGATGCCGGCAAACCTGCGGGCGGCGATTTCGCCCATGATCCGCTCGTATTCGGCGACCGAATCCTTGAATTTCAGCGTTCCTTTGGCCATCTCAGACGATCTCTTTGGTGATGCGCAGGACGTTTTCGGTTTCGGATGTCAGACGGTATCGGTCGTCGATTCTCCGGCCGACGAGCCAGACGATCTCGTCTCCCGAGAGGAGTACGAACTGTCGCTGTTTTTCGGGGAGCGGGACCTTGGCATCGATCAAAAAGTCGCTGATCTTCTTTCGGCCCGTCATGCCGAAGGGGATGAACCAGTCGCCCTCCTGCCAGCGGCGCAGCGTCAGCGGGAATTGCAGCCGGTCGGCATCGACCTGGGCAATGTGCTCGGGGACTCCGAAGTTCTTGATCGTATCGATGTCGCAGTATTCGTAGTAGAGGACCGCGTTTCCGCAGTAGCTGCGCGGAGCCCCCTTTTCGACGGTGGTCAGACACGCATCCTCGGGGGCGATCGGCGCCACGAGGATCGTGCCGCGGTCGGTCACGGCCACGTGGTCGCGGGCATAGAAGCGTCGTCCTGTGGCCCCCTGTTCCAGGGCGCGGCACAGGGCGTCGATCACGTCGCCCTTGAATCCGTAGGCCGAGTTGAGCAGTTCGTAGATGACAAACTCGCGGGGGAAGGCCGGGTCGATCCGGTCGAGGTGGATCGTGTCGATTCCCTCCCCGGAGGTGACGGCCGTTTCGCGGATACGTTCGATGCCGTGGTTGATGAAGAGTTGGGCGTCGGTCAGCCGGGCGAGGTTGCGGCACATCAGACTCGTGAACTTGGGATTGATCTCGCGGATGCGGGGAATGAGTCCCAGCCGGATCTTGTTGCGCAGGTACTTGGTCGAGCGGTTGGACGAATCTTCCCGATAGGGGATGTGGTTGGCGGCGGCGTATTCGAGAATCTCGCGGCGCGAGGCGAAGAGCAGCGGGCGGACGATCTTTCCCACCTGGGTGGAGATTCCCGTCAGGCCGCGCAGTCCGGTTCCGCGCAGGAGGTTGATGAAGAAGGTTTCGATCGAGTCGTCGGCGTGGTGGGCGATGGCCACGGCGGAGTATCCCTCCGTGCGGCTGAGTTCGTCGAACCAGGCGTAGCGCAGCCGCCGGGCCGCCATCTCCATCGATTCACCGGTCCGCTCCATTTCGGCGGCGGTTTCGAACCGGCGGTTGTAGAACGACACGCCGTAGCGGGCGGCCTCCTCCTGGACGAGCACCTCGTCCTCGTCGCTTTCGGCGCCGCGGAGCTGGAAGTTGCAGTGGGCGACGCCCACCGTGTAGCCGCAACGGACGAAGAGCGAAAGCATGACCATCGAGTCCACGCCGCCCGAGACGGTCAGCAGGATGCGGTCGTCGTGCGTTACGAGGTTGTTTTCGTCGATATAGCGTTGAAAGGCTTCGAGCAGTGTCATGGTTTTCCTACAAGATATTCACTTCGGTGTCGATTTCGATTCCGAACTTTTCGCGGACGCGCTGCTGGACCCTGCGGGCGAAGGCGATGACCTCACCGCCCGTGGCGCCTCCGTGGTTGACCAGCACGAGGGCCTGCCGTTCATGCACGCCGACGTTTCCTTCGCGGTGCCCCTTCAGCCCGGTGCGGTCGATGAGCCATCCGGCGGCGAGTTTCACCCGTCCGTCCGCGGCGGGATAGTGGGGCATGTCGGGGTACTCGGCGAGCAGGGCTTCGGCCGCGGCGGCCTCCACGACGGGATTCTTGAAGAAACTTCCGGCGTTGCCCAGCACGGCCGGATCGGGGAGCTTCGAGCGGCGGATGGCACAGACCGCCTCGCGGATGTTGCGCAGCGTGGCGCCGCCGCGGGCTTCGACCTCGCGTTCGACATCTCCGTATCCGAGTTTCGGGCGGGGCGTTCTGGCGAGTTTCAGTTCGATGGCCGTGATGACGACCCGCCCCTTGAGCAGGTGCTTGAAGACGCTTTCCCGGTATCCGAAGGCGCAATGTGCGGCATCGAGGGAGAGCATCGTGGCGGTCTCGACGCAGAACATCTCGACCCGTTGGATCGTGTCTGCGGCCTCGCATCCGTATGCGCCGATGTTCTGCACGGGGGCAGCTCCGGCCTTTCCGGGGATGAGCGAGAGGTTTTCGAGGCCCCAGAGTCCGCGTTCGACGGCCCATTCGACCAGGTCGTCCCATTCGACGCCGGCATCTGCGCGCACGCGGAGCGTCGTGCCGTCGTCGTCGAGGATTTCGATCTTCCGGGCGACGGGGGTGAGGAGCATTCCGTCGTAGTCCTGGGTGAAGAGGATGTTGTTTCCGCCGGCGAGTACCATCCATTTGGCGGGGATTCCGCGGGCGAAAATTTCGCGCAGGTCGTCGGGTGTTTCGAACTCGACGAGGTGTGCGGCCTGCTGTTCGACTCCGAAACTGTTCCGGTCGCGCAGACTTATTTGATGAAATTCTCGGATCATGATGTGCAAAGTTACGAATAATTTGCATAACTTTATAGCACAAAACCCATAACCTATATGTTTACCGAACAGGACTTACAGCAAATTGCCGACCATGGGCTGAGCGTGGCTCAGGTCGAAACCCAACTGGAAAATTTCCGCCGCGGTTTTCCGTGGCTGAACGTGGTGCGGGCCGCTTCGCCGGGCGACGGCATCGTGATGCTCGACGCCGCACAGGCCGATGCGGCCGTATCCCGTTATGAGAAGGCCGCTTCGGACCTCGGGGTCGTGAAGTTCGTGCCGGCTTCGGGTGCCGCCACGCGGATGTTCAAGGAGCTCTTCGAGTTCGTCAACGAGGGCAAGCGCGGCAAAGGCATCGACACGCTGCTGTCGAACATTGAGAAGTTTGCCTTCGCTCCGGAGCTGAAGGCGGTGCTTCCCGAGGGCGCGGACGACCGTGCGACGGTGAATGCCATCGTGAACGAGGGGCTCAACTACGGCCACAAACCCAAGGGCCTGGTGACGTTCCACGCCTATCCCGAAGGTGCACGCAAGGCTGTTGAGGAGCACCTGGTAGAGGGTGCGTCCTACGCTTCGTCGAACGGTGTGGCGCGTATCCACTTCACCGTCTCGCCCGAACACATGGAGGGCTTCAAGACGCTGCTTGCGGAGAAGGTTCCGGTCTATGAGAAACGCTTCGGCATCCGCTACGACATTTCGTTCTCGGTGCAGAAGCCCGCGACGGATACCATCGCGGTGAATCCCGACAACACGCCTTTCCGCCAGGACGACGGACGTCTGCTGTTCCGCCCGGCGGGCCACGGCGCGCTGATCGAGAACCTGAACGAGATCGACGCCGACGTGATCTTCATCAAGAACATCGACAACGTAACGACCGATGCGCAGCGCGGCGATACGATCCGTTACAAGAAGGTGCTGGCGGGAGTGCTGCTCGATCTGCAGGAGCAGGCGTTCGAGTACCTGCGGGCGCTGGATGTCGAGGGCTGCGAACTGGCTCCGATTGCGGAGTTTATCGAGAAGCGCTTGTGCGTGAAGCTGCCGGCGGATTACGATTCGGCGCTGCTGCGTGCGGTTCTCGACCGTCCGATCCGCGTGTGCGGCATGGTCCGCAACGAGGGAGAGCCGGGCGGCGGTCCCTTCTGGGTTGGAAATCCCGACGGCACGGAGTCGCTGCAAATCGCCGAGTCGAGCCAGATCGGTCCCGATGATCAGCCGCTGATGAAGTCGGCCACGCATTTCAATCCGGTGGATCTGGTGTGCGGCGTGCGGACCTCGAAGGGCGGGAAATTCGACCTGCGGCAGTACACCGATCCTTCGACGGGTTTCATTTCGTCGAAGTCGAGCGGCGGGCGCGACCTGCGGGCCCAGGAGCTGCCCGGTCTGTGGAACGGTGCGATGGCACGCTGGAACACGGTCTTCGTGGATGTGCCCATCACGACCTTCTCGCCGGTGAAGGTGGTGCAGGACCTGCTGCGTCCCCAGCACCAGTAGCGGAGGTTCTCCCCAGCAAGGAAAAGGCCCCGGTCGGAAGGAAGGGGGCTTTTTTGAAACTTATAAGCGTTATTTTATAAGTTTTTGATAGATAAAGTGTTAGGTTGTTGAAGA
>CALUIG010000127.1 GCA_944320625.1 uncultured Alistipes sp. | reverse complement strand
AGTGAATTCATCGAGAAAAAGTCAAAATCGTCCGGAATACGGATGTTTTCCAACCGGTGCAGCTTGTCGGCAATGAATTTTTCACGCTCGATGTAACCTCTGTACTTGATCTGAATCTCCGCCTCCTCGATTACCTCCGCATCGATCCCCTGCTTTTCGATAAAACGCCGCAGCTTCGGAAGTACCTTTTGAAGCGATTCGAAGGTCACATTGTTGCGCATCAGAATGTCATATAACTTCCGACCCTGGCTCAAAGGCTCCGATCCGACCGTTTTTAAATAGTCGTTAATTTCGGCTGCTTTGATGCTCTGCTCACGCGCAAAGGATACAAGCGATTCTACGAGCGATTTTTTTTGAGTGAAACGCGCGTATCTTTTTTCGGAAATCAACCCGATTTCATACCCCAGCGGAGTCAGTCGGAGATCGGCATTGTCCTGTCGGAGCAGAATCCGGTACTCGGCCCGCGAGGTGAACATCCGGTAGGGTTCGTCGACTCCCTTGGTGACCAGGTCATCGATCAAGACCCCGATATAAGCCTCATCGCGCTTCAGAACGATCGGCTCCTCCCCTTTCAGTGCCCGATGTGCATTGATTCCCGCCATCAGACCCTGGGCCGCAGCCTCTTCGTAACCGGTCGTACCGTTGACCTGCCCGGCGAAGTAGAGTCCCGAAACCAGCTTCGTTTCGAGGGAGTGGTAGAGTTGTGTGGGTGGAAAATAGTCGTATTCGATGGCGTATCCGGGACGGAAAATGTGCAGATCCTCCAGTCCCTCGATCTTGTGCAGCGCCTCCCACTGCACCTCCCAGGGCAGCGATGACGAGAAGCCGTTCAGGTAGTATTCGTTGGTGGATCGGCCTTCGGGTTCGAGGAAAAGCTGGTGTTGATCCTTGTCGGCAAAGGTCCGCAACTTGTCCTCGATCGAGGGGCAATAGCGGGGTCCGATGCCGTGGATTGTACCGTTGAAGAGCGGCGAACGGTCGAATCCCGTGCGAAGGATGTCGTGCACTTCGGCCGAAGTATAGACCAGAAAGCAGGGCATTTGATCCTTGACGGGTTCGGTTTCGGTCGAAAAGGAAAATTTTCCCGGATTTTCATCGCCGTATTGGGGTTCGAGCACCTCGAAATTGATCGTCCGGGCATCGAGCCGAGCCGGAGTTCCGGTCTTCATGCGTCCAGTCTCGAACCCGATGGCCTGGAGGCAGGCGGTGATTCCGTGTGCGGCGGCATCCCCGGCACGTCCCCCTTCGGCGTGTGAGGCGCCGCAGTGCATCACACCTTCGAGGAAGGTGCCGGCCGTGAGAATGACTGCGCGGCACGAAAATTCGACTCCCATCCGGGTCCGTACTCCGCGGACGGAGGGGCGTTTTCCACTCCCCTTTTCCGGGTTGTTTGCGGGCGTGGCGTCGGCTTGGGTTCCGTTGGCGGAGGGGACCGTCGGGGTGTCGAAAAGCAGCTCCGTGGCGGCATCCTGCCAGATGTAGAGGTTCCAGATATTTTCCAGGGTGTGCCGCCACTCCTCCGAAAAACGCGTCTTGTCGCACTGCGCCCGGGGACTCCACATCGCCGCACCCTTCGACTTGTTCAGCATCCGGAACTGCACGGCCGTACGGTCCGTGATGCGTCCCATCTCTCCGCCCAATGCGTCTATCTCTCTGACTATCTGTCCTTTGGCTACTCCTCCCACGGCCGGATTGCACGACATGGAGGCCATTTTCGTCATGTCCATCGTCAAGAGCAGTGTCCGTGAACCCAGCCGGGCCGCCGCCGCCGCCGCTTCACATCCGGCGTGTCCGCCGCCGATGACGATGATGTCGTAATCGAGGGTCATTGTTTCTCCCAGAATTTCAGGTATTTATCTTCCTTTCGGTGCATCTGTGCATTGGTGCGGGGGGTCTTGTCGTTCTGTCCGCAGAGGTGCAGCACGCCGTGGACCACCACGCGGCGCATCTCCTGCAGCGTCGTGGCTCCGTATTGCCGGGCGTTGTCCGCCACGGTCTCCACGTCGATGAAGATGTCGCCCGAGACCACCCGTGCCCCCTTTCGGTCGCTGTAGTCGAACGTGATGACGTCGGTGAAGTAGTCGTGTCCGAGGTACTGCCGGTTCATCTCCAGCAGCCGCTGCGCCGAACAGAAGATATAGCAGACATCCCCCAGCGTGTAGCCTTCGGCTTCGGCCACCTCCTGCAGCCAGCGGGCCGTCAGCCGTTTCTGCGGATAGCGGTACGTGCAGTCGTCGGTATAGTATTTTACAGCCATTTTTCCTGGATATTTTCGATCGGTTCGGAAGTCCGGTGCTCTGTTCAGGCGGGAAGGGATCCGGGTTTTTCAAGGGCTTTGGACCCTTTTTTCCGGCATTTTCGCTTCTCTCCCGTCACCTTCTTCCGGGCCTTATTTCTTGAAACAGTTCTCGGCCCGCATCTTCTGGTTCGGATCCGGCGGATAGATGCCGAAGACGAGTTTGTACTCGGTCTCCATGGTCATGACGTCAACCGCCGAGCCGATGGTTCCCAAAGCCTGGTTTCTGGCCACTTTCTGCCCCTTTTCGACGTCGATCGTCCCCAGGTTGGCATAGGAGGTCAGATACTCGCCGTGGGCCACGTAAACGTCGTATTTGTTCGTAATTCGGTTGCGCTTGATGTCGATCACCTTGCCTTCATAGATCGAGATTACCCGCGCTCCCCGCGGTCCCGTCACTTCGGCCATGTTCTCCCGGTAGCGCTTCACCTTTCCGCCTACGACCGGAAGGCGCAGTCCCGAGGTCTTCGACGAGAACGACGCTCCCTCCTTGTTTCCCTTGGTGAGTTTGCGCAGCTCGTTGATCGCCACGTCGAGTTTCTGCTCCTGGGCCATTTTGCGCTGCAGGGCCGATTTCTCCTTCTGCGACATCGTGCGGATGTTCGCACGCGCATTCCGTGAGTCGCGCTGGAGCTTCTCGCGCTGGGCCGAAAGCTGCCGCGTCACCGAATCGAGCGAACGGTTGCGGCGGTCAAGCTCCTCCTGCTCCGCCCGGACCTGTTCGGTAAGCTGCTCGATGTCGCGCATCTTGCGCTCTCGCAGCGAGGCAACCTCCCGCAAGGCCGTGATCTTGCGCGCCATGTCGGTGAAGTCCCGCGACGAAAAGAGGAAAGTCAGGTAATTGTTGTGGTGATAGTTGCGGTAGGCCTCGCGGACCATGTCGGCATATTGTGCCCGGTTGCGTTCGAGTGTCGCCGCGAGATCGCCCGCCACGCTGTCCTTGCGCGCAATCTCCTCACGCAGCAGCGAGGCCTGTTTTTCGGTCTCGTCAAGCAGCTGGTTCCGCGAATCGATCTGCCGGGCCAGGCGCCGGACCCGCTCTTCGTTTGCCGCCCGTCCCTTCTGGAGTTTCGCAATCTCCCGCTCCTCGTTGGCGATACGTTTCTCCAGATCCGCAATGACCTTTTTCTGCTTCTCGATGCGGCTGTCGGTCTGGGCCGAGGCACCAAGGGCAAGGAGCAGGAATATCACGGAGAGGATCTGGTTCGCTTTCATGTCGGCGGAGGATTATTCGGCAGGTTTGGTTTTGGCGGGTTGTTTCAGCCTCTCTTCGATCTGACGGGCGTCGTATCCCTTCTCCAGGGCCCGCCGCCAGTAGATTTCGGCCATGAACTGTTCACCCAGTTCGTGCAGGATGTCCCCGTAGTGGACCAGCAGCTCCGGATTCTCCTGTCCGTCGAGAGCCACGGCCTTTTGCAGGAGTTTCTTGGCTTCGTCCGTGCGTCCCAGTTTGTAGAGTACCCAGGCGTGGGTATCCAGGTAGGTGGGATTGTTGTCCGTGAGCGCCACAACGCGGCTCGACATCACGAGCGCCCGCTCCAGATCCCGTCCCTCGAGCGAAAGAAAATAGGCGTAATTGTTCAGTACCAGGGCATTGTCCGGCCAGTAGGAGAGGCTCTTCTCATAGGAGCGGTAGCACTCCTTCATGTCCCGGCGGTCGATTCCCTTTTTGCTGTCTCCTGTCTGGGAGAAGAGCTCCTCTTCCGGGAATTCGCTGCCCGAGATCGCCTGCTGGTGCCAGGTATCCCCGATCATCCCCCAGATGACGCTGCGCAGCGAATCCGTATCGGCATAGCGCAGCGATTCGCGGTAGGCCCTGATCGCCCGGTCGTACTGTTTCGAATTGTTCATCACGTGCCCCTTCGAGATGTGGAAATCGACCTTGTCGGGGAAGAGTTCCAGTGCTCTCGTCACGTATCGGTACACGGAGTCGGGACGCTGGAGATAGCTTTCGATGTCGATCACCATGCGGTAATACTCCTCCACGGGAGGCCGGTCGCCGAGGTGGTTCTTGTAAAGGGTGAGAGCCTGCTCCAGTTCGCCCGAAGCGATCAGGTGCCGGGCGTAGAGCTCCACGATCCGCGGATCGTCGGGATAGCGGATGGCCAGCGTCGAGGCCAGGTCGTTCAACTGGAAATAGTATTCGCGGTAGAAGCGCGTATCGGAGGTGAAGTTCTCGAAGCGCTTGATCTTCAGTTCGAGCGGCAGGTCGTCCAAGAGGAAGAGCTGCCGCGTCGTAGCCAGCAGCGAACGGTAGTCCTGACGCCCGGCGTAGAAGTCGCCCAACGACATGAGCGCCCGTACGTTCGTGGAGTCGATCTTCAGGGCGGCACGGTATTCGGCCAGGGCCAGCGAATCCTTTTTGTCCGCGGCGTAGAGGTCGGCCAGCACCACGTGGTGTTCAACTTCGTAGGGCGCCTCCTCGACCATCGCACGGGCCTCGTCGAGCGCTTTGTCGATCTGGTTCGTGGCTACCAGCAACCGTCGCTTCATGCTGCTCAACAGCGGGATGCGCCCGAAGCGAACCTCGGCCGAATCGAGCGTTACCAGCGCCTGAAACGGGCTTTGCCGCTGTTCGTAGAGCGCCGCGACGATGCGGTAGTTGTCCGGATCCTTCGGGTTCTCCTCCATCAGCCGGCGGAAGACCTTCAACGCCTCGCCGTAGCGGTCGGTCATGAGCAGTGTCTGGCCGTATAACTGGTGATACCACCTGTTCGTCGTATCGAGCTGCCAGGCCCGGCGTGCCGCATCAACGGCCTCGTCGGGCGAGGACGGGAGAAGATTCCCGGCCAGTTCGTACCACGCCGGAGCATAGGTTGAATCACGGCGGATCGCCTCCTGGAAGTATTCCCGGGCCCGGGCCGTATCACCTGCAATGGTGTGCAGCTTGACACCTTCGGTGTAGAACCATACGCTGCACAGCGAGTCCGGAAATTCGAGCGCCGTCGGACTCCCCTTTCCGGCGACGAAGGCCGTGGAAAAGAGGACGAGGCTCAAGACCATTGTCGCTGTCAGGCGTTTCATGGGCAGATCGGCTTTAGAGCGCTTCGTCGAACTGGTGGAGGAAGCGTACGTCGTTTTCGAAGTAGAGGCGCAGGTCCTTGACGCCGTATTTGAGCATGGCAATCCGCTCGATGCCCATGCCGAATGCGAATCCGGAATACTTTTCGGGATCGATGTCGTTCGCCTTCAGGACGTTGGGATCGACCATGCCGCAACCCATGATTTCGAGCCAGCCGGTTCCCTTGCAGACCGGGCACCCCTTGCCGCCGCAGAGGTTGCACGAAACGTCGACCTCGGCCGACGGCTCCGTGAAGGGGAAGTACGACGGACGCATCCGGATGGCGGTCTGCTCGCCGAAGATCTCCTTGGCGAAGTAGAGCAGCGATTGCTTCATGTCGGCGAACGAGACCCCTTCGTCGATGTAGAGACCCTCGATCTGGTGGAAGATGCAGTGGGCGCGGTA
>CALUIG010000126.1 GCA_944320625.1 uncultured Alistipes sp. | reverse complement strand
ATCCAAAGGAGCTTCAACTACACTCCAGCCAGTATCTTGACGAACCAATGGTCAAACCTGGCCTTCGGCATCGGCATGATCGTCATTCCGGCGATTTTCCCCTTCGGTATCCGCATCCGGCATCTGAGAATCCTTTCACCGGCGGTTTTCTCGACGATTCTGATCCTGGGCGGCGTGCTGCTGCTCTTCTTTACGTGGCGGAGCATGCGCAATGCCCGGGTGCTGAAAGCCGCAGGAGGAAAGATCACCGTCGACGGCACACGCATCACCTATCCCGAAGTCGAGAAGGGCAAGGTCGAATACCGGTCGTTCCTGACCACCGACATCGAGTACGTGAAGGACGACGAGGAGGAGCACCAGTGCAAGGTCAAAACCCCGGACAATTATATCATCTTCGAGGCCAAATATTTCGATTCGTGGGAGGAGTTCGAGGCCTTCCGCGCGCTGTTGGGATAAACCAAAACTTAACACATAACCCCATGAATGCAATCATCACAAAATGGATCTGTGCTGCGGGCGCGGCATCATTGGCTCTGACCGGCTGCGGCTCGGGCGAAACCTACCCGATGGTCTCCGAAGAGGGCATCGCCAAGGTCAAGGAACTCGTCGCAGCGAATGTGGACACTTCGAAATACAAGATCTATACGGTGGAGTGGCGCGAGGACAACCGCGACCGCAAGTTGGAAAACATCCTCACGGGGATCGACGTCTACTACCTCGACGCCGACGACCATGGCTACCACCTTGCGTTCCAACTCACCGACGGAAAGTTCACGACCGACGGTCCGCAGCAGAACGACCGCCGGACCTACTCCTACGCATGTACGACGCCGCTCGACCTCGATGCCATCGATTTCGACTACATCCAGAAGATCGGCAACGCGGCGGACGGATTGGTAATGGCTGACGAGGAGGGCAAAAACCTGACCTTGAAGTCGGCCGGGATGTTCCGCTTCCGCGTCTGGCCGGTATCGCTGAGCGACGTGGAGCGCTGGAACAGCAGCGAGGAGTTCCGCGCGGAGTCGGAAGAGCTGCTGGTACAGTTCGAACTGAACTACGTCGATGAGAGCGAGTCGCCCGAATACCAGGGACGCTTCACGGTGACGAACTACTACGCCGTGGCCTTTACGGCCGACGCTGCGGGAGAGGTTGCCATCGACGATTAACGGAGCGGAAATGGGACTGATGGGAGGCCGGGCCCCGGGCGCCGCATCGGAGGACCTCACTGCATCGCGGGAGGCTGAACGGTTCTTTGATGCCGGGGTTGCATACCTCTGCTGCGAAGCGTGGACGTTGGCCTACGACTGCTTCGAACGCTCCGCGCGCGAGGATGCCGCGACATGCTACAATCAGGCGTTGTGCTGCTTCAAGACGGACTGGTACGGGGAGTGCCTGCAACGACTTGGGGAGGCCGAACGGCGGCTGGACGATACCCCTGATGAAACATCCCGCATGAAAATCCGGTCCACGCCGCCGCAACAACACCCCGAAGCCTTCCGCCGCTGGGATGCCGCAAGCGAATTGCCCCGCTGCCCGCTGCTGCCCGAGACGCCGCGCGACGATGCCCTCACGCTGATCCTTCGCCTGCGGGCCGAGACGGCCTTCCGAATGGGACGCTACGAGGAGGTGCGCACGATTGCCGCGCGCCTCGGACACCGATACAAACGCCTTGAAAACCTGTTGAAACAGATCGACCGATGACACCGCTTCGGGAACTCTACGACCTTTATTGCTATCCATCCCCCGCGAAAGAGGCGCGCCGACACGAACTTCTCATGAACATTCCGATCGACGCGCGCGACGAGGAGAACTACGGCCGCACGTCGCTGCATATCGCCGCGGAATTTGCCGACTGTGAGACGATAGCTTCGCTGCTCGACCGCGGTGCCGAGGTGAACCTGCGCGACGAAGAGGGACACACGCCCCTCTTCCGCCTGGCCTCGCGCCGTAGCCGGGAGGCCACCTTGGAAGAACGGATCGCCCGGGCTGCCCGCCTGTTGCTGGAACGGGGTGCGAACCTTCCGCGCTCGGCACGTGACTCGACGGCGCTGATCGAGGCCGTGCAAAACCGCCATCATGCAATGGCCGCCGTGCTGATTGACTCCGGACAACGTCTCGACTCCGCGAACCGCTACGGTGACAACGCCCTGCACATCCTTTGCCGGCGCGCCGCCGATACCGCCCGGGAGATCGCGGGCAAGGATCGCTTCATCGCCAGCTTCGGCGAACGGTGGGTCTCGGAGAAGCAGCAACGGGAGGCCCGCGAGGCGTTGGAGGAGCTCCAGGCGGAACAGATGCGCTGCTATGCGACGGCAGCGTTGCTGCTCAACAGCGGACAACTCGACCCCGAGGAGAAGAACTCGGCCGGCCGACGGGCGTTCGACCTGGCCATGGAGGGTGGTGCCAAGTGGGTGGGTGCGCTGCTCTCGGGCGAGGATCCCTTCGACGAACTGACGTTGGAGAGCGGCGGCATGAACCTCTTCCAGGCGCTGCGCAAAAAGGACCGAAAAGCATTGGAAGCCCTGCTGCAGGCGGGTGTCGATCCCGATGCGGAGTGCTATGACCGCGAAATGAACGACTGGGCGGGCAAGACGCCGCTGGTCTGTGCGCTGGAGTGGGACGAGACCGAAATCGCGGCAATGCTGCTCCGGGCCGGTGCCGACCCCGACCGGCGGACTTCGAAGGGTGTGGCTCCGTTTGCCGTCTGGATTGAGCGGGGATGCCGCATTTCGGATGGCATGGAGCGCTTTGCTCCGCTCCTGGGACTCTTCGGGCAACGGGGCTGGCACCCCGATGCCCCGCAAACGGGAAAAGACGAACGGGCCCTCATGCTGACGTGCCAGCACGACGACTACGAACTGGCCCTCTGGGCCTTGCGGTGGCTGCTTCAACAAAAGGTCGAGGTAAATGCCCGCGATGCGCTGGGCCGCACGGCCTTGATGCACCTGCTGGGTCCGCGGAGTGCCGGACCGTATCAGTCGGAGATGCTGGAACGGCTGCTGGAGGCCGGAGCCGATCCCTGTGCCGCCGATAACGAGGGTCGCACGGTGCTGCACTATGCGGCGGAGGGCTATACGCATGCGGCGGCACGGCAGGTGGCCGAAATGCTCTTCGACTTTGGGCGGCCCGACGTCTCGGCCGCCGACAATGAGGGTCGTACACCGATAGACATTGCCATGCGCAACAACAACGAATCACTTGTGAAATTTTTGCTGAAACACGTCTGAAATCAACGCTATGGATACCTTCCAGACCTTTCTGAACGCCTGCCGCAACGGACAGAAGAGCATCGCAAAACTCCTCCTCGAGCGAGGCGGCATCGATCTCAACCGCCGCGATGCCGAGGGCAACACGGCGCTTCACTACGCCTGCCGCGAGGGATTTCGAGATCTGGTCGTGCTGCTGCTGGGAAAGGGAGCCGACGTCTCGTCTGCCAACAACCGCTCCGAAACACCGCTCCATGCCGCTGCCCGGAAGGGAAACCGCGAGATCCTGGCCCGGCTCCTCGATGCCGGGGCCAATCCCGATGCCGCCGACAACGAGGGTTGTACGCCGCTGATGCGACTTGTGGAAAACCGCCGCACGGATGCGGCACTGTGGCTGATCGACCGCGGGGCCGATCCCGAAGCCACCGATCAGTCGGGGCACCGCGCATTGGACTATGCTACGGCACACGGACTGACAGAGGTAGTGGCGCGGCTGACCCGGGTCGCCGACGGAATTTCGTATGTCCGTGATGCGCGTGGCAATACGCCGCTGCACCAGGCGGTCTGCAACGATCAGGCGGAGGTCGTGCGGCGGCTGCTTGCCGCCTCGAAGACGTCGCTCGATGCGCCGAACGACGCGGGTGAGACGCCGCTGCTGGTGGCGTGCGGCCGCGGCAACCTGCACATCGCCCGGATGCTCCTCGATGCCGGAGTCGATGCGAACCGGTCGCTGCCCGACGGCTTGACGCCGCTCCATGCGGCGGCACAGGCGGGCAACCGCTTCCTCGTGGAGGCGCTGCTCGGGGCCGGTGCAGAGATCGACGCCCGCAACGGAGTGGGAGAGACCGCCCTGCTTCTGGCGGCGCGTGCCGGGAACAACGAGGTCGTGCGTCGGCTCGTGGAGCACCATGCCGAGGTCAATGCGGCGGACAACCTCCAGCACACGGCCCTCTACTATGCCGGCGAACGCGGTTTTGCGGAGATCGTCGAACTGCTGCTCACGGCCGGCGCCGAAGGATAAAATGGATCGAATACCTTAAAACATACCGAACATGGCAAACGAGAAGATGAAACCCCAGAGCCCGGAGGAGATTGCCCGGGCAGCGCAGGAAGCGGCCCTGGAGCAGATTCGGGCAATGATGGGCTCGATTCCGGGGATGCCCGGCATGCCCGACATGGGCGACATGCAGGCACAGATCATGGCGCAGATGCAGGCCGCCGTCCCCAATCTGGCGGATATTCAGGCCCAGCAGGCTGCAATGAACACGCTCGGCGGTGTGGATGCCGCCGCCGTGTCCGAAGCCGCACAACGCAACATGGCGCAGGCCGCCGCAACGATGCAGGCGATGCAGGACGGGAGCCTCGAAAGGGAGTTGCGCGAAGCGAACGCCGCGGCGCTCGACTGGCTGGGCGAGGACGATGGCTGGGAGATCAAGCATGCCGCGACGTGCCGGTTGACCGCGGAGCAGCGCCGGCTGATGGCTTTTGCCGCGCCGCTGCTGGTCTACAACGACGAGGAGGTGGATGCCGTCGAGAGCGAAATCCTGCCCGAAACCTACCGCGCGCAACTGCAAAGCTGGTGGAACATTACGGACCGCGACTCGACGCTCGGAATCGTCCGGTGGCTTCTCCACGAGGGGCACCATGCCGATGCCGACGCGGCGCTGGCGCTCATGCGCGGCGAACAACCCGATGCGGGCGATCCCGAGGAGAAGGCCGAAGATGTGCAGATGATCGCGGAGTTTATGATCGAAAACGGGTATTGCACGGCCGAAACGCTTCCGCGGACGGTCATCGCGTGGGATCTGGTGCGCATTGCCAACCTCGGGCGCTGGGCCCTTCATGCCGGTTATCTCTCCGAAGGGGAGATGTGGCAGGTGATGCAGGTGGCGGCCGATGCCGCCCGTGAGCACTTCGCCTCGTGGGAGGAGTACGGACGCAGCTTCGCGATGGGCCGCGGCGTCTGGCACGGCGACGAGGAGGATTGCCAGACAGCCTGGGAGATCGTCACCACGCTGCTCGAAGCGGAGACCTCGCCGTGGCGGCAAATTCCGTGGAACGCATAGCCACCCGACAAGCCTGGAACGATGGAACGGGGACTTGAATTCTATGTGATGCTGGCTGCCGTGGCGGTCGGCGCCCTGACGTGGCTCTACAGGAAAGGCAGCCGGGTCTGGACGACGGTGCGCAAACTGCGCCGCTCCTTCAAGGAAATTTGCCTGAATCCGAAATCGACGCTCGATGACGAGCCGTGCCGACAACTGGCCATCGGGGCGATGTACGCCTCGCAGCAGGGAGCCTGGCAGAACTCGCTGGAGACGGGGATTTTCGACACACTGCCCGAAATCCTGGGCGGATGGTGGGGCATTGACTCCACCGCGGAGGCCCGCAGGCAACTGGACTATCTCTGTGAAAAGGGATTCCGCTACTACTGGCCCACGGTGCTCGAAGCCTTTCGGCTCGACGACCGGCAGCGGCAGGACGCACTGTTCCAGCAGCGGATGACCTCGCAGGAGGATTACGACAAGGCGATGTCGCAACTCGAAAACCTGCGGGA
>CALUIG010000125.1 GCA_944320625.1 uncultured Alistipes sp. | reverse complement strand
AACCGCCCTGCATCATGATCCTTCTCTGGCAACTCTTCGTCTCGTACCTCAAGATCGGATTCTTCGGATTCGGCGGCGGCTACGCCATGCTGTCGCTGATCCAGAACGAGGTGGTCGTGCAGCACCAGTGGCTCACCAACGCGCAGTTCGCCGACATCGTGGCCATCTCGCAAATCACCCCCGGACCGATCGCCATCAACTCGGCGACCTACGTCGGCTATTCGGTGGGGATGCAGACCGGGGCGGTCTGGTGCGGGGTGCTGGGATCCATGATCGCCACCTTTGCGGTATGCCTTCCGTCGCTGACGCTGATGATCCTTGTCGCCCGGTTCTTCCTGAAGCTGAAAAACAACCGCTGGGTCGAGGGGGCCATGCAGGGGATGCGCCCGGCAGTGATCGGCATGATCGCCGCGGCGGCCCTGCTGCTGATCTTCCCCCACAGTTCGGAGCCCGACGAGCAGAACTTCATCGATGCCTGGAGCTGGGTGCTCTTCGGCGGGGTCTTCATCGGGTCGTGGCGCAAGGTGAACCCGATTCTCCTGATTGTCCTCTCGGCCGTGGCCGGCATTTTCATCTACTACGTATTCGGGTATTAGCCCCGGCCGGACGCCTCTACACCGCAGCCAGCACGGCGCCGCCGGTCAGCAGAAGCATCAGGAAGACCACCAGCGAGAGGATGCCGAGCAGTGCGATGACCGTTCCGATGCAGCCCCAGCGCTGTACGCCGCAGGGCAACGGGGCGGAAATCAGGGTGATGATCAGCCCTACGAGGGGCGTAAAGATCAGACTGATGAGAAACGCCCAGCCGAAGCCGATGTGACGACGGCTGCCGATAATCCCCACCAGCACGGAGAGCAGCGAACCGCTCAGAAGTCCGAAAATCACAGCAAGTGCACTCATATCTGCGGAATTTTTGATTTCATTCAACGGGTTGCAGCTCCTCGGATGCGACATCGAAGACCCAGACCAGTTTCAGGGACTTGCTTCCGGCGATCGGTTCCGAACGGAAGCGCCAGTCGGCCTCACGGAAGAACTGTTTTCCGGCGGCTTCACGCTCCGCCAGCCGCCACTGCCGGACCCGGAGACTGTCTTCGGAGAGCAGTTCGACCGACCACTCCTCCCCGGGCGTGGTCGATCGATACAGATAGAAGGCCCCGAATTCGACCTGCTCGGGCATGAAGATGAAAAGACGGACCGAATCTCCGGGTACAATCCGCTCGCGGGCCTCCAGGAAACCGACCGACTTGACGATCAGCGGTTCGTCGGAGCAATTCCGCACATACCACGCCGCCTCGTGCGTCCTCTCGCCCAACTCCCAGCCGAGAAGCCACTCGCACGAAGTCGCCGTCAACGCGACGAGGCAGGCCCAAAATATCCGTTTCATGGCCGGATCAGCGTTTGAAACGGTAATAGGTCCCGAGGGGCAACTCCTTCCCGGCGCGGTCCGCAAAGCACAATTCACCCCACTGTTCCTCTTCGGGGGCGCCGAAAGCCTGCCGCACGGCCGTACGGGCCAGCGTAGAGGACAAACCCATCGAGTAGAGATTCAACACGAGAAACGCCCCGCGGGGTTCCAACAGCCGGGCGCAGCAGTCGAGCATCTCACCGATCTGGTCTTCGAGGACCCACTTCTCGCCGTTGGCACCGCGTCCGTAGGCCGGGGGATCGAGGATGATCCCGGCGTAGCGGTTGCCGCGGCGCACCTCGCGGTGCACGAACTTCAAGGCATCCTCGACGATCCAGCGTACACCCTCCAGACCGCTTTGCTCCAGGTTCTCGCGGGCCCAGGTCACGACCTGCCGGACCGAATCGACGTGCGTCACCTCGCCCCCCGCGGCCCGCGCCGCCAGGGTCGCACCGCCCGTATAGGCGAAGAGGTTCAGCACCCGCGGCGTCGCGGCAACCGCCCCGGAACCCGATTGAGCCCCCCCGTTGGCCGCACCGCCGAGCCGCTGCACGTTGTCGTAGATAAAATCCCAGTTGGCGGCCTGCTCGGGGAAGATCCCGACGTGTTTGAACGACGTGAGGGCCAGACGCATCCGCAACTTCGCCGCCCGACAGGCATAGGTCACCGTCCAGCGATCGGGCATCTTCGGCGCGAGACGCCACACGCCGCGTTCGTCGCTGCGGGCGTCGCGCAGAAACGACGCATCGGCCAGGCGCTGCCACTCCTCTTCGGGGAGTGTCCGCCGCCAGATGGCCTGCGGTTCGGGGCGCCGCGTGACGTAACGACCGAAGCGTTCGAGTTTCTCGAAATCGCCCGTATCGATGAGTTCGTAATCCGGGAAGTCGGGGGTCAGTTGCTGCTGCATGGTATTTCGTGGATTTTATTTGCGATCAACGTCTGCGGGAGTACTCCGGCGGGGGCGTGTGCCTTCCCGGCGGGGCTCCTTTACCAGCGACATCTCGCACGCCGCACAGTCGAACACCAGCCGGAAGCGGTCCGAGCCGTGTTCGAGGTAGAGGTCGCCGCCGAGGCGCGAGCCCTCACGCAGACACTCGCCGATCTCGCGGCGGATGCAGTAGGAGGAGCGCATCACGGCGTGTCCCGCAGCCTCGGCGGCGCGTTCCAGCGGCGGTTCGATCTCGCGCACGCCGTGGTCGCGGTAGAAGGCCTCGGAGAGACGGTTGGTGACATTTTCCTCGGCGGTCAGGCGCTCCGCCGGGTAGCGTGCCGCACGGTTTTCGGGCAGAATCCGGTGCGGCAGGGGGCGTTCGAGCCGCACCCGCAACAACCGGTCAAGCACCTCACGCCGCACCTCGGCAGCCAGCGATGCCGGGACGAACCATTCGGCGCCCCGCACCTCCACCTCCCGCACCGCAAAGACCGTATCGCCCGACTTCATTGCCTGCGCACGCAGCGCCGCGGCATTGGCTTCAGGATTTTTCGCCCGGTCAAGCGGCAGGGTACGCGACGCCGCGGCCGAAAGCCCCTCGCAATCGGTACAGGCAATCGAGAAGCCCCCCTCGGAGGCCTCGATCACGGCCTGCGCCGGAATCACACGCCGCATGCGGCTGCGCTCCAGCGCCAGCGAAAACCGCCGGTCGTAGTTCCGGTAGACCTCCGCCCCGGGGACAATCCCCTCCATGCGGTTCGGAGTGATGCGACGCCCCTCGACGGCATTGACATTCGTACCCGTCGCACCGCGCGGCGTGAGCAGGCAGATACCGTCCCCCGGCGCGAGATCCGCATCGCCATCGAGCGTAAAACTCCCGCCCGCGACCTTCGCCACGCGCCCCACCCGTTCGCCCACCGATTTCGGAGTATCGAACGACGCCACACCGGGACGTTTGCCGTCCAGGAAGTATTCGGATTCGCCGCGCGTAAAGCTCTTCGAAGGGTCGGGCGTAAAGTCCGGGACGCTCTCACCGACCGACGCACGGCACAATGCAGGCCGTGCGGCCAGCGCCTCGTCGAGCGCCCGGCGGTAGTAGGCCACGACGTTGCGGATGTAACCGGGATCCTTGAGACGCCCCTCGATCTTGAACGACGTCACGCCGGCATCCAGCAGGTCGCCCAGCCTCCGCGAAAGATTCAGGTCGCGGAGCGACAGGAGGTGTTTTCCCGCGATGAGTTTGCGGCCCCGACCGTCGACCAGGTCCCAGGGCAGGCGGCAGGGCTGGCTGCAGGCCCCGCGGTTGCCGCTGCGCCCGGACATCACCCGTGAAAGGAAGCAGCGGCCGCTGTACCCGACACAGATCGCCCCGTGGACGAAAACCTCGATCTCGGCCGTCGTCGCGGCACAGATCGCCCGGATCTCCTCCAGCGAGAGCGCCCTTTCGAGAATGACCCGTGAAAAACCCGCCTCGGCGAGAAACCGAGCCCCCTCGGGGGTGCGGTTGGAGACCTGCGTCGAGGCGTGCAATTCGACCGGGAGGTCCATGCGCCGCAGGGCCATGTCCTGCACGATGAGGGCATCGACCCCGGCATCGATCAGTTCACGGGCCTGGCGTTCGGCCCCGGCGAGTTCGTCGTCCCAAAGCAGCGTATTGAGCGTGGCGTGGACCCGCACCCCGTAGCGATGGGCATACTCCACGACGCGTGCGATCTCCTGCGTGGTGTTTCCGGCAGCCTGCCGCGCCCCGAAACGGGCGCCTCCGATGTAGACGGCATCGGCGCCCGCATCGACAGCCACGACGGCCGATGCATAATCTTTGGCCGGAGCCAGCAGTTCGACGGTTTTCACGGAGACTGAATTTTGCACAAAAATAAGACAATTTTAGGAATTGTTTTGTAATTTTGCCCTCCGTAACGCGAAAACACAAAAAACATCCGATACCATGCTTACGATCAAGCAAATCCGCGACGACCGCGAGGCCGCCGTCCGCAAACTCGCCAAGAAGGGCGTCGACGCCGCACCGATCATCGACCGGATCCTCACGCTCGACGACCGCCGCAAGGCCCTCCAGCTCGAACTCGACAACACGCTCTCCGCCCAGAACAAGGCCGCCAAGGAGATCGGCGCCCTGATGGGTCAGGGACGCCGCGACGAGGCCGAAGAGCGCAAACGCTTCGTGGCGGACCTCAAGGAGAAGTCGACGCGCCTGCAGGCCGAGTCGAACGACGTGCAGCAGGAGCTGCAGGCCGCGCTCGTGACGCTGCCGAACTTCCCGGCCGAGATCGTTCCCGAGGGAAAGACGGCCGAGGACAACCTCGTCGTGAAGCTCGTCGAGAGTTACACCACGCTGCCCGAAAATCCGCTGCCCCACTGGGAGCTGGCCAAGAAGTACGACATCATCGACTTCGACCTGGGCGTGAAGCTCACCGGCGCCGGATTCCCCGTCTACAAGGGCAAGGGAGCGCGGTTGCAGCGTGCACTGATCAACTACTTCCTCGACTGCAACACGCGCGCCGGATACCTGGAGGTCGAGCCCCCGGTAATGGTCAACGAGGCCTCTGGATTCGGCACCGGACAGCTCCCCGACAAGGAGGGACAGATGTACCACGCCACGGTCGACAACTTCTATCTCGTGCCGACGGCCGAGGTGCCCGTGACGAACATCTACCGCGACGTGATCCTCGACGAGAAGGATTTCCCGGTAAAGATGACCGCCTACACGCCGTGCTTCCGCCGCGAGGCCGGATCCTACGGCAAGGACGTGCGCGGTCTGAACCGTCTGCACCAGTTCGACAAGGTGGAGATCGTGCAGTTGTCGCTGCCCGAAGTATCGTACGAGGCCCTGGACGGCATGGTGGCCCATGTCGAGGGGATCGTCAAGTCGCTGGGACTTCCGTACCGCATTCTGCGGCTCTGCGGCGGCGACATGTCCTTCACCTCGGCGCTGACCTATGACTTCGAGGTCTACTCCGAAGCACAGAAGCGCTGGCTGGAGGTTTCCTCGGTCTCGAACTTCGAGTCGTTCCAGGCCAACCGTCTGAAACTCCGCTACCGCGACGCCGAGAAGAAAACCCGGCTGGCCCATACGCTCAACGGTTCGTCGCTCGCCCTGCCGCGTATCGTGGCGGCGCTGCTCGAAAACTTCCAGACTCCGGAAGGAATCCGCATCCCCGAGGTGCTGATTCCCTACACGGGTTTTGATATTATCAAATAAGTTTTTATATTTGCAATTACACTACACACATTAACCATAAACACGAAAAACAATGGCTTACAAGATCACTGATTCCTGCGTAGCATGCGGGACCTGCATCGGCGAGTGCCCGGTAGAGGCTATTTCGGCCGGCGACATCTATGTCATCGACCCCGACAAGTGCATCGACTGCGGCACGTGCGCAGGCGTTTGCCCGAGCGAAGCGATCGTTTCGGA
>CALUIG010000124.1 GCA_944320625.1 uncultured Alistipes sp. | reverse complement strand
AACACCTACCGCTACTGGATGGAGAACATCAAGGACTGGTGCATCTCGCGCCAGCTGTGGTGGGGACAGCGCATCCCGGCATGGTACCTGCCCAAGGGCGGGTTCGTCGTCGCACCGACGCCCGAAGAGGCCCTCGAAAAGGCCCGTGCAAAGGCCGCAGATCCGTCGTTGCAGCTCGCCGACCTGCGCCAGGACAAGGATGTGCTGGACACCTGGTTCTCGTCGTGGCTCTGGCCCATTTCGGTCTTCGACGGAATCCGCAACCCCCACAACCCCGAGATCGAATATTACTACCCGACGAACGACCTGGTGACCGCCCCCGACATCATCTTCTTCTGGGTGGCCCGCATGATCATGGCCGGCTATGAATACCGGCAGGAGAAACCCTTCGCCAACGTCTACTTCACGGGAATCGTCCGCGACAAGATCGGCCGCAAGATGTCCAAGCAGCTGGGCAACTCGCCCGACCCGCTCGACCTGATCGCCCAGTACGGTGCCGACGGTGTCCGCATGGCCATGCTCATCAGCTCCTCGGCCGGAAACGACGTGATGTTCGACGAGGCCCTCTGCGAACAGGGACGCAACTTCGGAAACAAGATCTGGAACGCCTACCGGCTGGTCAACGGATGGACGGTCGATGCCGCCGCACAGCAGAGCGAGAACAACCGGCTGGCCGTCGCCTGGTTCGAACAGGCCCTCGCCCGTTCGCTGCGGCAGATCGACGAGGATTTCAAGACCTACCGCATCTCCGAGGCGTTCAAGGAGGTCTACCGACTCTTCTGGGATGACTTCAGCAGCCTCTACCTCGAAATGGTCAAACCCGCCTACGGGCAGCCGATCGACGCTCCAACGCTCGACGCCACAAAGGGGTATTTCGATGCCCTGATGCGCGTGCTGCACCCCTTCATGCCCTTCGTGACGGAGGAGATCTGGCAGGCTCTGGCCCCGCGCCGCGAGGGCGAGTCGATCTGCGTGGCGCAGATGCCCCAACCCGCAGCCGAGGATGCCGCCCTGATGGCCCGTTTCGAGCTGGTGAAGGAGATTGTCTCCTCGGTACGCAACATCCGCAACCAGAAGAATCTCCCGCAGAAAGAGGCCCTCGCACTCCATGTCATCGTCGACGAAAACTATCCCGCAGAGTTCGCACCCGTCCTGACCAAGATGGCCAACCTCGCCTCGATCGAGGCCATCACGGAGAAGGATCCCGCCGCCGCGGCCTTCCTCGTCAAGACGACGCAGTATTTCGTGCCGCTGGCCGGGAAGATCGACACCCAGGCCGAGATCAAGAAGCTCTCGGATGAACTGACCTACTACGAGGGATTCCTCGCTTCGGTGATGAAGAAACTCTCGAACGAGCGGTTCGTACAGTCGGCGCCCGAGAAGGTCGTCGCCAACGAGCGCGCCAAGCAGGCCGATGCCGAAGCCAAGATCGCCGCACTCAAGGAGCAGCTCGCCGCACTGAAATAACTGAAATAGAAGCATCCGAACCGCGGATCGGGACCGGGCCGCCGGGGTACGGCAGCCGTCGGCCGCGAACCGCAATCCGATACCCGACCGACCCCCGCCCCTGTGGCGGGGGCCTGTCGCAAACAGGAACCCGAAACCCCGAAAATGCCATCCATCACCATCTACACCGACGGCTCGGCCCTCGGAAACCCCGGCCCCGGAGGCTACGGAGTCGTACTCCTCTCCGGCCCCTACCGCAAGGAACTCGCGCAGGGCTTCCGCCTGACGACCAACAACCGCATGGAACTCATGGCCGTCTGCGTCGCTCTCGAAGCGCTCCGCTTCGAGGGATCCGACGTCGTCATCTACTCCGATTCGAAATACGTCGTCGATGCCGTCTCGAAAGGCTGGGTATTCGGATGGGTCCGCAAAGGGTTTGCCGGAAAGAAGAATCCCGACCTCTGGATGCGTTTCCTGCGCTCGTACAACCGTCATCAGGTCCGCTTCGTCTGGGTCAAGGGACACGCCGACACCGTGGAGAACAACCGTTGCGACCAACTCGCCGTCGCCGCCGCCAACGACCCCGCCCGATGGATGGAGGACTCGGGATACACCCCGGAATAGCCGGCATGACCCGTTTGATGGCGCTTAATTCCCATTCATTGTCCGAATTTTCACGCTTTTTTCGCTTTTCGGGTTATTATGCTTATATTTGTCCCGAATTGACTCCCGCCCGGAGCCGCAAACCATCCCGAACCCCTGCCCGAAACGCAGGATCAAATGCGGATACCGAAAAGCCCCGGCCGTGAGATTGCGCAACCTCCAAACCCTACGGAATGTTCAAGACTTACATGCGGCTGTTGGGCTTCGCCCGTCCGATCAAGAAATACGCCATCCCCTATTTCTTCTACTCGCTCCTCTACGCGCTGTTCAACTCGCTGACGTTCATGCTGATCATCCCGATCCTGAACACCATGTTCGACGCCAGCTACGCCTTCGAGTATGTCGAAAAACTGCCCCCCGTAGAGTTCAACCAGGAGTATCTGACCACCCTCTTCAACTTCACCTACTCCCACCTCTTCCAGGAATACGACCGACAGAACGTCCTCATGCTCCTGGCCATCGTCGCCATCTGCATCAGTTTCCTGAGCAACCTCTTCCGCTACCTCGGAGCCTGGACCATGGAGAACATGCGTACCCGGACCCTCCAGAAGATGAGAAACGAGATGTTCTCCCGCGTCATGGACATGAATGTCGGCTACTTCTCCGACCAGCGGAAGGGAGACATCATCTCCAAAATAACCTCCGATGTCGGGGTCGTCCAGTTCTGCATCACCAATACCCTGCAGGTCTCCTTCCGGGAGCCGTTCCTCATCATCGGGTACATCGTCATGATGGTCGCTATCTCGTGGGAACTCGCCGTATTCTCGGTACTCTTCCTCCCCATCGTGGCCCTGCTCATCGGAAACATCGTCAAGAGACTCCGCCACCCCGCACGCACCAACCAGCAGCGGACCGGAGAGATGGTCGCCACACTCGATGAATCCCTCGCGGGAATCAAGGTCATCAAAAGCTACAACGCCACCGACTACATCAAACAGAAATTCTACGACATCAGCGCCGACCTCGCCCGGCTGACGCTCTCGATGGCCCGCCGGCAGCAGCTGGCCTCGCCCATGAGCGAATTCCTCGGAATTACGGCCGTCGGCGTGATCCTTGTCTTCGGAGGTTCGCTCGTCGCCGCCGGGTCACTCGACCCCGGCGGATTCATCGCGTTCGTGGCCATCTTCTCCCAGATCACCAGACCCGTACGTACGTTCATCGACCAGTTCGCCAACATCAACCAGGGAATCGCCGCCGGAGAACGCATCTTCTCGATCATCGATACCGAACCCGAAATCCAGGACAAACCCGATGCCCGCGAACTCACCGGACTGAAGGAGAAGATCGAATTCCGCAACGTGCACTTCTCCTATGACGGTTCGCGCGAGGTGATCGACGGCATCTCGTTCGAGATCCGGCGCGGGCAGACCGTAGCGCTCGTCGGGCCCTCGGGAGGCGGGAAATCGACCCTCAGCGAACTCCTGCCCCGCTTCTACGACCCCACCTCCGGCGAAATCCTCATCGACGGCATCTCGCTGCGCGACTACACCCAGGAGAGTATCCGGGCACACATGAGCGTCGTGGCCCAGGATACCATCCTCTTCAACGACTCCATCGAAAACAACATCGGCATGGGGCGCCGCGGCGCCGCACACGAGGAGATCGTCGAAGCGGCCAGGGTGGCCAATGCCGACAGCTTCATCCGCGAATGCCCCGAAGGTTACGAAACGAACATCGGAGACCGCGGCGTGAAACTCTCCGGAGGTCAGCGGCAGCGGCTCTCGATTGCCCGCGCCGTGCTGAAGAACCCCGACATCCTGATTCTCGACGAGGCCACCTCGGCACTCGACACCGAGAGCGAAAAACTCGTCCAGGATGCCCTGAACAAGCTCCTCAAGGGTCGTACATCGGTGGTCATCGCACACCGGCTGTCGACGATCCACAACGCCGATCTGATTATCGTCGTAGACCACGGACGCATCGCCGAGCAGGGAACACATGCCGAACTGATGGAGCGAAACGGAATCTACGCCAAACTGATCGAGATGCAGTCGTTCGACTGATCCGCATCCCGAAGTCCGAAATGATCCGATCCGGGGCTCCTTCCGTTGCGAAAGAGTCCCGGATCAATCCTGTAACGCCCCGCCGAAAGAGCGGAATCGACGCAAAAATGCTCCGTTTTCCAATCTTTTTACTATCTTTGCCGGTTGTCAACCATGCAGCGAAAAATTTTTCTTACCGATATGAAGTTCAAGGAGTATAAAGGACTCGACCTGGCAGGCACCGCCGCCGACGTGCTCGGTGAATGGGATGCCCGCGACACCTTCCACAAAAGCATCGAAACCCGCGAGGGACACCCGACGTTCGTCTTCTACGAAGGCCCCCCCTCGGCAAACGGAATGCCCGGCATCCATCACGTCATGGCCCGCACCATCAAGGACGTCTTCTGCCGCTACAAAACCCAGCAGGGATACCTCGTGCACCGCAAGGCCGGATGGGATACGCACGGACTGCCCGTCGAACTGGGCGTCGAGAAGAAACTCGGAATCACCAAGGAGGACATCGGCAAGAAGATCTCCATCGAGGAGTACAACCGCACCTGCCGGGAAGCCGTCATGGAGTTCACCGGCATGTGGGAGAACCTCACCCGAAAGATGGGATACTGGGTCAACATGGACGACCCCTACATCACCTATGACAACAAGTACATCGAGTCGCTCTGGTGGCTGCTGAAACAGCTCTACGAAAAGGGGCTCCTCTACAAGGGATACACCATCCAGCCCTACTCGCCCGCCGCCGGAACCGGACTCTCGACCCACGAACTGAACCAGCCCGGCTGCTACCGCGACGTCAAGGATACGACGGTCGTGGCGCAGTTCCGCATCCGCAACCCCAAACCCGAGATGGAGGGGTGGGGAACGCCCGTCTTCCTGGCCTGGACCACGACTCCCTGGACCCTGCCCTCGAATACGGCCCTCTGCGTCGGTCCGAAGATCGACTACGTCGCCGTGCGCAGCTACAACCCCTACACCGGCGAGAAGATGACGGCCGTTCTGGCCAAGGCGCTCCTGAACGCCCACTTCAACAAGAAGGCCGAAGGAATCGCGCTGGAAGACTACAAACCCGGCGACAAGCTCGTACCCTACGAGGTGGTCGGCGAGTGGAAGGGCCCCGAACTGGTCGGTATGGAATACGAACAGCTCCTGCCCTGGGTCAAACCCGTCGAGGTGGATGCCGACGGGAACTGGAAGAAGGCTTCGGCAAAGGCCTTCCGCGTCATCGCAGGCGACTACGTGACCACCGAGGACGGTACCGGTATCGTACACATCGCCCCGACGTTCGGTGCCGATGACGCCTTCGTCGCACGTGCCGCCGGGATCCCCTCACTCTTCATGATCAACCGGAAGGGCGAAACCCGCCCGATGGTCGACCTCACCGGAAAATTCTACCTCCTCGACGAACTCGACGAGCGATTCGTGAGCGAGTGCGTCGAGGTCGAGGTCTACAAGGAGTACGCGGGACGCTGGGTCAAGAACGCATACGACCCGCAGTTCACCGTCGACGGCAAGTACGACGAGAAGGCCGCACAGGCCGCCGAGTCGCTCGACATCTACATCTGCATGAAGATGAAGGCCGCCGGTCTGGCCTTCAAGATCGAGAAGCACGTCCACAACTACCCCCACTGCTGGCGCACCGACAAACCCGTGCTCTACTACCCGCTCGACTCGTGGTTCATCCGCACGACGGCCTGCAAGGAGCGCATGATGGAGTTGAACCGCACGATCCGCTGGAAACCCGAATCGACCGGTACGGGACGCTTCGGCAAGTGGCTCGAAAACCTCAACGACTGGAACCTCTC
>CALUIG010000123.1 GCA_944320625.1 uncultured Alistipes sp. | reverse complement strand
GGTTTAAGCGATATCACATGTTCCGGACCTTCCATAAAGGATATTAACGTGTCTGGAGCCGCAATAAATGTGAATCTCACGGTATCCTCCGTTTCTGAAATCAAGATTACTGGAGGTTCATCTCTTAAAAGGTTTATATGCAAATCATATGAATGCCCAGATCTTAGGAAACTTGATGTTTCCGAATGTCCTGCATTGGAAGATTTGAGCTGTGGCGGGCTCACTAACTTGCAGGAATTGGATGTATCGGGATGCAATATGCTGAAGAGATTGTCGTGCTATGAATTGAACCTACGGTCATTGGATCTCAGACACTGCAAATCGTTTGTCCAGCTATTCGCTCACAAATGTTTGTCCCTGGAGACCATACAACTTCCATATTGGATATCGGACATCTCATATACACAATGGGGAGAGTGGCATCATTCATACAGCGATGACAATATAAGTTATGGCACTTATAATCCCATGATTTATGCCGATGGGGTCCTTCAAGTTTATAAATATCGTGCATCTCATCAAAATGTTGGATCTGCAATACCGCCCGAATGGACTATAAATCCATGATAATGGAGTCATGAACGTTGAAAACTTGTTGTTGATTTCACTCGATCTCGAACAGCTTTTCCAACTCAGCCAGCCGTTCCGGTGATTTTTCCTCTTTCATCAATACCTGGAAATTGCGGGTAACGTTGAACGAACCGGTGTCGGACAGGTTTGTATTCATTGATTGAGGATTGAAACTCAGATGGTGTGTAAACGGAGCCATGTTATCATCATGTCCGATGTGTGCAAAGCTATGAACATCTTCTTTTTAGCGCATCACGCAGTACGACTATTTTTACGCACAATGTCACACCCGATGTGTCAATTACGGTAATCGAGTGAACCCCGTTTGTCGGTGCGATTGTCATTTGGTGAATATCCCGGGTTGAGCCGAGATAGGTGTTGTCCAAGTGCCAGAAAAGCTCCGTTGACGGATTTGTGTGAGCGATCCGGGCGACAAACGAACCCGGCGAGCCGTCCAATTGTCGTGGCAGCGAGATGACGCTCCCGTCGGTCGGATAGATGAAGTGCATCGTGTCGGTCGGATCTGCTCCGGAACTTTGTTTCAAGGACGGCAACACCCTATACTCGGGATGCTGTGGCTTGTAAAAATATTCCATCATCGGCGGCAGTACGAACCGACACTCCATACGGACGGGTTCGCTGCGATCCGTTACCTGGTGTTCGCCATCCAATGAGATTGCCGTCTCCCGACAATAGGGACAGATTCGGCACTCTGCAGCTCCTTTGGGTAACAATTCTGTTCGCGTCTCCGGGCAGAAGCGTCCGGCCGGATACCCCGAGTGGCTGCATACTGATCGGATCATACCCTCTTCATCTCCGGGCTTCTCAAACCACCCGCATTCCGGCAACAGCCCGAACAGTTCGAACAGAACGGGACCGGCGATGCGGGCTCCGGTTAGGTCGGCGACGCCGCTTCCGTTGGCATTTCCGGCCCATACTCCGATAACATACTTGGGAGTAAGCCCGATTGCCCACGCATCGCGCGATCCGTAACTGGTCCCTGTTTTCCAGGCGATGTTCTGTGCGGAACTGGCCCGTCGCCAATCCATTTCGTCGGGGCGAACCACTTCACGCATCGCTTCGAACGTACGATACAGGGCTACCCTATCGTGCAGCGGGAAGTCCGGATAACGGGCCGAATTCTGGTAGCAGGCCGCCATTTTGGCATAGCACGCTAAAATATCCACCAATCTAACCTCGGCTCCGCCCAGAATCAGGGAAAGGCCATATTCATCCGCGGGGCGTGACAATGTTTTCAATCCGGCCTGTCGGAGCATCTCGACAAAGCGCAGGATACCGTACTCTTTCAACAGATATACGTTGGGAACGTTGAGCGAGAGGACAAGCGCCCGATCCGCTTCGATGGCTCCGGCATAGGTGCCGTCGAAGTTCTTGGGGGCAAATCCTCCGAAATCCGTCGGGACGTCGGGCAGAAGCGTGTTCGGGAGAATCGTTCCTTGCTCCAGAGCCGCAGCGTAGAGCAGCGGCTTGAGAATGCTGCCCGACGAGCGTGGTGAACGGGCGATGTCGACCCATTTCCCATCGCGGTCGAATGACAGATCGCTGTTGCCGCAATAGGCTACGGGCGCTCCGCTCTCCACCTCGACGATGATGGCTGCCAGATCCCGAATTCCCTTTTGACGCAACTCCCGGCTCCAACGTACGAGTATCTCCTCCATGCGACGTTGAAGATCTCGGTCGATGTGAGTCACGGTGCGTTGTCCGTGTGCCTTCCGGTCGTACCACTCCACCAGATGCGGAGCATATTGGGGCATCGGATAAGGCTCGCCGATCAGCGGCTCTTCCAAGGCCAGCGCATAGTTCTCCTCGTCGATCTCGTCTTTGGCATGCAGACGGGCCAGCAGCCGGTTGCGTTTGCACAGCAGCAGATCGCGGTTCTTGGCCAGATGGATACTGGACGGTGCATTCTGCAGCACGGCGAGTGTGACAGCTTCGGCCCACGACAATTCGGTCCGGTCACTTCCCAGATACCGCCACATGGCGGCGTCAATACCGACGACATTGCCTCCGAACGGCGCGTGGGCGGCATAGAGGCGCAGGATCTCCTCTTTTGTGCAGCGCAGCTCCAGTCGTGTGGCCATGCATATTTCGACCAGCTTCTGCCACAATGTCCGCGGTTTTTGCCGCGAGAGGCGGATGACCTGCATGGTCAGCGTGCTGCCTCCGCTCACGATGCGACCGTTGCGGATGTTCTGGATCGTGGCACGGATCAAAGCCCGAGGACTGACGCCGCAATGGTTGAAAAAGGTGCGGTCTTCGAACTCGACGAGCGCCTTTACGAACTTTTCGGGTAAGGTATCGCATGACGGGAAGCGCCATTGCCCGTCATCGGCGACCCTTGCACCGAGTAATGCTCCGTTTCGGTCGGTCACGACCGTCGAATAAGAGATTCCTTCGAAGAGGTTGCGAGGCAGACAAAAGAGCCACAGCAGCAGGAGAACTCCTGCCGCTGCGGCTGTTGCATATTTCAGCCTGAATCTCATTTTACCACCTCGATACGACGATTCGACAGCACGGCCCGGCAGGATGTGTCGTACATATCCTCACACACGGTTACTGGCAGAACAAATTCTCCGCACCAGGCTGCACGCAGCCGGACGGCAAACTCCCGGGTTTCACCCGCCTTCAAACCGAAGTACCAGCAGATCCGGTCGTCACGGATGTCCAGGTGTTTGAGATCCCCTGCGGCGGCTTCATTCATCAGCCGCTCGTTCCAGATCTCCCAGCCCGACGGCACGGCCAGGGTCAAAGCCATCGATTCGGAATCGCTTCCGCGCTTCCGGACCTCGATGCGGGCCAGAAACTCCTGTCCCTGCTGCAACTTTGCGATCTCGATCCCCTGCCCATGCAGGTCCGTGTATCGGACGGTGATGGTGACCCCCGCTGCCGAAGCCGGGATGATCTCGTCGGTGGCCGGACGCCGTGAGGCTGTCAGAGACACACAGACCGCCTCTTCGCCTCGATTTTCGATGGAGACGCTGCCGGATGCAGCATTCAATACCACCTCTTCAACATCTCGCATATTGCGCAGGATCAAGTTTTTTTCTCCGGACTGACGGATGGTGACCTCCTTGTTGCCGGGAGTCATCAGGTCGGCCAGTCGGCTCATTGCTACACTCGTAAAAGCAATCTCCTGGGTCGAATAGCTCATGGGGGTAAATTTGTCCGCCAGTTTCCGGGCCGCAGTTGCCGCCCGATTGCTCTCTCCGAGCAGAGCCCGGGTCTCGACCTCCATGGCCAGATCGCGCAACGGGCTGTAAAAGGTTTCGTAATCGCCGGGGATCCGGGGGGCCTCGTCGGCTTTTTCGAGCAGTTTCGTCGCGACGTCGCCCCGGCCCGAGATTGCATAGGCGGCCGCCAGACGCATCAGCGCCTGCTGCGACAGATTCCGGGATTCTCGCAACTTGTTCATGGCGGCCGAAGGCTTTTCACCGGCCAAAGCCAGCGTGTAAAGCCGATAGGCCTGTACCAGATCGGCCGCACGGACCGTCGTGTGCCGGTAATCGCGTGCCGCCTTTTTCTGATAGGCGGCCCAGCGATCGATAGCCTTCCGGTCGATGGCAAACCCCTGCCGACGAGCTTCGAGCATCACCTCACCGGCCATGGAGGTGACCCACGGCTGAGCATTGGAATATCCCGGCCAATAGGCGAATCCGCCGTTGGAAAGCTGGCGGAACAGGAGATTTTTTAGTATGTCGGGTAACGCCTCTTCAGCCTGCCGTTGCTCGCTCTCGTGCAGGAACCGCCGGGCATAAAGCAGATACATGGCCCTCGCCGAGAGCTGTTCGGTGCAGAAGTGCCCGTAATCGGCCACAAAGGAGAAGACGCCGCTGAACGGGATGGACGGTATCGTTGCGATCTCCATGCGGACGCTCCCATCCTCCAGCCCCCGCCATGAAAACCGGTCGCTCGCTCCGCCCCGTACGCTTCGGCTTTCTACCGTTGTAACCAGCGGCTGCGGATTCCGCACGTCGATGGCGAGAGTTTCGTTCACCGAATGCCCGCCGCCCCGTGCCGAGATGCGGATTTTCGCCTGCCCGCTTTTCTGCCTGTCGCACAACAGCTCGAATTCAGTCATCTTTTCTCCGGCGGAGGTAAAGCTCAGCGTTCGGGAACGGCTTCCGACGACGGCAACGGGCCCTTCGGTCTCGATGTTGACCCGGATGTCGCCCAGCGCCTCGTCCGAAACAAAGAGATTCACCGGCAGGCGGACCCGGTCGCTGCATGCAAGCGTCCGCGGCAGTGTCGGCAGCAGCATCAGCGGTGAACGGACCGTCACCGTCTTGTCGGCGCTTCCGTAACTGCCGGCATGGGCCGCCACTACCATCACGCGGACCGATCCGACGTACATCGGCAGCGTGATCCGGTGAGTTTTCGTCCCTCCGTTCAGGGTGAACGGTCCGAGAAACTTCACCACCGGGTTGAATCGTTTCTCCTTGCCGGCAGCCTCGCGGATGGCCTCGTCTCCGCCGACACTCAATATCGAGGTGAATTTTCCGGCGTATGCCCCGATGACATCGTCGTACATGTCCCAGGTGCGGACACCCAGTGCCTCGCGGCGATTCATGGCCTGCCACGGCTGCGGGGTCCTGAATGCCGTGATGTCCAGCAGCCCCTCGTCCACGATGGCCAGCGTGTAGCTCATCGGCTTGTTGTCGCGTTCGTGGATCCGGATCGTAAACTCCTGCTGGGGAAGGATTTCGTCGGCAACTTCAATCTGCGGGTGAAGAATCGTCTGCGGGTCGATGACTCCGGCCCCTTCCACGCCGTACATCCGGATCGGCAGGTCGTTTACGGTCTGGGCGTGCGGCTGCAACAAGGTGGCGTGCACATAGAAATTGGGTGCCATATCCTTGGTTACTCGCAGTTTATAGGCAGTCTCTTCCTTGTCCGACAGACGCACCCAGCGGCGCGACAGCACACGCGACCCGTTTTCCACCGAGAGAAGCACCCGCCCTCCCGGTGATTGGGGCAGATAGACTGTCGCCATATCGCCAACTTCGTAGTTGCGTTTGTCCAAGGCAAACGAAAGCATGGTTGCGGCCGTAGGGTCGCTCTTGCCCGAGTGTCCGCGCCAATCGGGCCAGTCGATGTAGATTTCACCGCCCGTGGCGTGCCCGCTCCCTATATCGCGGACAAAAACGAGATATTTGCCCCACGCGGGATAATCGATCCGAAAGGGAATTTCAACTTTGCCGGCCGAGGTTTTCAACCGTCCCGAAGCCACCGTCCGGGCGGATTCGCTCTGGACATAACGGCTTAACTCCGCGGCCGACCCCTCCTGCCACCAGCTCCAGTCGAGACGATAGATCTTGTA
>CALUIG010000122.1 GCA_944320625.1 uncultured Alistipes sp. | reverse complement strand
CTGAGCGAGAACCCGACGGTCCGGGTGGCGGAGATGGAGGTCGAACGCTACGACTATGTGAAACGGCAGACGTGGGGTGCACTGTTGCCCCAGCTGTCGGCGTCGGGCAGCTATACGCGATCGATCGTGAAGTCGGAGATGCGGGGCGGCCTCTCGTTCGGGGCCGACAATACGTTTGCTCTGCAGGGAGACCTGACGCTTCCGCTCTTTGCGCCGTCGGTCTACCGGACGCTGAAGATGAACGATACGCAGCGTGCGGCGGCGGTCGAATCGGCCCGGTCGTCACGCATTGACCTGGTGGCCGAGGTGCGCAAGGCGTTCTACAACATCCTGCTGGCCGAGCAGTCGCTGGCGGTGCTGCGGGAATCGGAGGCCACCGTGCAGCGGACGGTCGACGACACACAGGTGCAGTTCGATCACGGACTGGCCTCGGAGTACGATCTGCTGACAGCCCAGGTGCAGTTGAGCAACCTGCGGCCGACGATCCTTCAGACCGAGAATTCGATCAAGCTGGCGAAACTGATGCTGAAGATGTACCTTTCGATTCCGGAGGAGGTGGAGATCGAGGCGGTCGGCGAGCTGGACGGGATGCGTGACGAAGTGCTGGCGGGAACCGAGGGCTTGACGTCGGACGTTTCGCAGAACAGCAGCCTGCGATCGCTCGAATTGCAGGAGGAGTTGTTGCTGCGGTCGCTGCGGGCAGCCAATGCGGGACGTCTTCCGACGCTGGCGGCCTTCGGTTCGGCATCCTATACGGGCAACGACATGGAGCCCTTCATGGGCCTTGGCGGCGGGGATGATTCGCGCTATTTCTGGACACACCCGATTTCGGTGGGCGTGCAGCTGTCGGTCCCGATCTTCGCGGGTCTGACGCGGATGAACCGCTCGCGGGAGTTGAAGAACCAGCTTTCGCAGATCACCCTGCAGCGGGTCTATGCGCGTCAGCAGCTCGACGTGCAGGTTCGTTCGGCGCTGAACGACCTGCTGACGGCCCGTGCGACGATGTTCGCCCAGGAGAAGACCGTGGAGCAGGCGCGCAAGGCCTACCGGATCTCGGACACGCGTTACCGGGCCGGAGCGGGTACGATCCTCGAACTGAACAGTGCCCAGTTGGCGCAGACGCAGGCGCAGCTGAACTATTCGCAGGCGATCTATGACTACCTTACGGCAAAGGCGGAGTACGACCGGATCGTGGGCCGCGAACGATAGAGCAACGAAAAAAACGAGACGATGAATATGAGAAACAATCTGCTGATGATGGCAACGGCCGCATTGCTGGCCGGTTGCGGGGGCAACGGAGCGCGTACGGCTGTGGAGACGGTATCGACGGGCGTACTGACGCGCTGCGAGACGGCCGAAGGTATGACGGTGCGGCTTACGGAGGAGTTCACCTCGGAGATCGAGCCCTACCGGGAGAATGACATTACGCCGGCGGCTTCGGGCGTGCACATCGACCGGATCTGGGTCGAGGTGGGGGATGCGGTGCAGGAGGGTCAGTTGGTCGTGTCGCTCGATCCGACGCAGTACACGCAGCAGCTCGTGCAGCTGAAGACCGTGGAGGACGACTACAACCGCCTGCTGCCGGTCTACGAGGCGGGCGGTATCTCGAGGCAGCAGATCGACCAGGCGCGGGCACAGCTGGACGTGCAGCGTGAGGTGGTTGCGAATCTGAAGAAGAACATCGAGGTGCGCTCCCCGATTTCGGGGGTGGTGACGGCCCGCAACTATGAGTCGGGCGACCTGTTTGCCCAGCAGCCGATCCTGCACATCATGCAGATCGATCCGTTGAAGGTGATCGTGAACATTTCGGAGCAGTTTTTCCCGCAGGTGAAGGTCGGGATGCCGGTTGATCTGTATGTGGAGATCTTCCCCGGGGAGCAGTTCCAGGGGCGGGTTTCGCTGATCTACCCGGCGCTGGATGCCGCGACGCGGACCTTCAAGGTGGAGGTGACGGTCCCGAACGGTGCGGGACGGCTCCGCCCGGGAATGTATGCACGGACGACGTTCGACATGGGCGGCAAGCAGGGGGTGATGATCCCGGATGTGGCCGTACAGAAACAGGTAGGCTCGGCCGAGCGGTATGTCTATGTCATCGTGGGAGATTCGGTGGCCGAGCGCCGTTCGGTGGAGGTCGGCCGCCAGGTGGGTGACCGGGTGGACATCCTGCGGGGTGTGGAGGCCGGAGAGCAGGTGGCCGTTACGGCGCTGTCGAAACTCTTCGACGGGGCGCGTGTGGAGATCAAACAGGACTAAAAACGACGACAGATGAAAATTTACGAAAGCGCGGTCCGCAAACCGATCTCTACGGTGCTGCTGTTCGTCGGCGTGATGGTCTTGGGTCTCTTCTCGCTGACGCATCTGGCCGTGGACCAGTATCCGGAGATCGAGATCCCGCAGATCTCGGTCATCACGATGTATCCGGGGGCCAACGCCGCGGAGATCGAGACCAACATCACCCGGGTGTTGGAGGACAATCTCAATACGGTGAGCAACCTCAAGAAACTGACCTCCAAATCGCAGGACAATGTCTCGATGATCACCGTGGAGTTCGAGTACGGCTCGGACCTGGACGAGGGTGCGAACGAGATCCGGGATGCGGTGTCGCGCGTGCAGTCGATGCTGCCCGACGGCATCGAATATCCGACGATTTTCAAGTTTTCGTCGTCGATGATGCCGATCATGATGCTGGCTGTGACGGCCGAAGAGAGCTATCCGGCGCTGAGCAAGATCCTCGACGACAAGTTGGTCAACGTGCTGAACCGGGTGGACGGCGTGGGTGCCGTGTCGGTGATCGGTGCCCCGGAGCGGGAGGTGCAGGTGAATGTCGATCCGGTGCGTCTGGACGCCTACGGGCTTTCGGTCGAGCAGTTGGGTCAGATCATCGCCGCGGAGAACGTGAACATCCCGAGCGGGACGATCGACATCGGAAACAATACGTTCAATATCAAGGCCGACGGGGAGTTCAAGCTCTCGGACGAGCTGCGCAAGGTGGTGGTCTCGAACGCCGGGGGACGTACGGTGATGCTGTCTGACGTGGCGGAGATCCGCGATACGCTGGAGAAGGCGACGATGGACGAGCGTGTCAACGGCCAGCTGGGCGTGCGTGTGATGTTCCAGAAGCAGTCGGGGGCCAATACGGTGAATATCGTTCGGGAGATCCAGTCGCGCCTGCCGGCGATCCAGAAGACGCTGCCGCGCGACGTGAAGATGGAGCTGATCTTCGAGGGCTCGCAGGAGATTACCGATGCCATCCATTCGCTCTCGGAGACGATTCTCTACGCCTTCGTCTTCGTGGTGCTGGTGGTGATGGTCTTCCTGGGGCGTTGGCGTGCGACGCTGATCATCTGCATGACGATTCCTGTTTCGCTGATCTGTTCGTTCATCTACCTCTTCGCCACGGGTTCGACGCTGAACATCATCTCGCTGTCGTCGCTGTCGATTGCCATCGGTATGGTGGTCGACGACGCCATCGTGGTGCTGGAGAACATCACCACGCATATCGAACGGGGTTCGAACCCCAAGGAGGCTGCGATCTACGCCACGAACGAGGTGTGGCTCTCGGTGATTGCCACGACGCTGGTGGTTGTTGCGGTGTTCCTGCCGCTGACGATGGTCCCGGGCATGGCGGGCATCCTGTTCCGCGAACTGGGATGGATCGTGACGATCGTGGTGTGCGTCTCGACGACGGCGGCCATATCGCTCACGCCGATGATGTCGGCCTACATGCTCAAACTGGAGGGAGGCGTCCACGACTACAAGGGACTGGGCGTGGTCTACAAGCCGATCGACCGAGCGCTGGCGTGGCTGGACAACGCCTATGCGCGTTCGCTGGACTGGGTGGTGCACCACCGTCGGATTACGGTCTTTTCGATGCTGTCGTTGTTCGTGCTGTCGCTGGGGCTGCTGACGCAGGTGCCGACGGAGTTCTTCCCGCCGTCGGACAACAACCGGATTGCGGCGACCGTCGAACTGGAGCAGAATATCGCCGTGGAGTACACCTCGCGGATTGCGCGTCAGATCGACAGCATCATCTATGCGAAATATCCCGAAGTGGTTCTGATCTCGGCGTCGGCCGGAGCGAACTCGTCGGACAACGCCTTTGCGGCGATGCAGACCACCGGATCGCACATCATCAACTACAACATCCGTCTGACGGATGTCGAGGGGCGTGAACGGTCGATCTACGTGATTTCGGATCTGTTGCGCGAGGACCTCGACAAGATCCCCGAGATCCGGCAGTACACGATTACGCCGGGCGGAGCGATGGGCGGCATGGTGGGAGGAGCCGCGACGGTGGACGTGAAGGTCTTCGGCTACGACATGGATGTGACCAATGCGGTTGCCAACGACCTGAAGGAGCGGATGCGGGAGATTCCGGGAGTACGTGACGTGAAACTCTCGCGCGACGACCTGCGTCCGGAGTACAACGTGGTATTCGACCGCGACCGGTTGTCGTATTACGGCATGAACAGCGCCACGGCGTCGCAGGCGGTGCGGAACCGCATCGACGGACTCGTGGCTTCGAAATACCGCGAGGACGGAGACGAATACGACATCGTGGTGCGCTATGCGGAACCGTTCCGTACGCGGGTGGAGGATGTGGAGAACATCACGCTCTACAATGCGCAGGGACGTCCGGTAAAACTCCGCGAGGTGGGTTCGGTCGAGGAGGAGTACGCCGCGCCGGAGATCGAGCGCGAGAACCGGCAGCGGGTCATCTCGGTGGAGTCGACCCTCGGTGCGGGTGTTGCGCTGGGTGACGTGGTGTCCGAGATAAACCGCCTGCTGGCCGAATACCCGGCGCCGGAGGGCGTGGACCTCGAGGTGGGCGGTACGGTCGAGGACCAGGGTGACGCCTTCTCGGACCTGCTGACGCTCTTCGTGCTGATCGTGATCCTGGTCTACATCGTCATGGCCACGCAGTTCGAATCGCTGAAGTTCCCGTTCATCATCATGTTCACCATCCCGTTCGCCTTTACGGGCGTCTTCCTGGCGCTGTGGATGACCTCCACGCCGCTGTCGCTCATCGCACTGATCGGCGCGATCATGCTCGTGGGCATCGTGACGAAGAACGGTATCGTGATGGTGGACTACATGAACCTGCTGATCGAGCGCGGATCGGGGGTCTTCGACGCGGTGATTGCGGGCGGGAAGAGCCGTCTGCGTCCGGTGTTGATGACCTCGTTCACGACGGTGCTGGGCATGCTGCCGCTGGCGATCGGCACGGGGGCCGGTTCGGAGACCTGGCAGCCGATGGGTATTGCGGTGATCGGCGGACTGACCTTCTCGACGATCCTGACGCTCTTCATCGTGCCGGTACTCTATTCGATCCTGGTCCACCGAGCACAGCGCAAGGAGCAGGAGCGCCTGGCCCGTCTTGCTGCATCCCACCAGGCGAGCCGCCATTGACGGATGTGAAACCGAAAAAAACGAGAACGAAAGATGAAAGCCGTATTTTTATCCTATAACCAGGCGCTGACCGACCGGGTCCACGCCATTCTGGACGAACAGGGAATCCGGGGCTTCACGAAGTGGGCCCTGACCCAGGGCCGGGGCTCGGTGGACGGGGAACCCCATTACGGGACACATGCGTGGCCGTCGATGAACGCCTCGATCCTGGCGATTGTCGAGGACGGGCAGGTCGCACCGCTCATGGAGGCATTCCGGGAGATGGATGCCGCAACGAAGATGCAGGGCTCGCGGGCCTTCTATTGGAATATCGAAGGCGGTTTCTGAGTCTTCCACCATCCTTTTCGCCCTCTCCGCTCCTCTCCGCCCCTGCCTCTTTGCTCTCTTCGCCCTCTTCCGCTCTTGAAAAAAGCCCCCGCACGCTGAAGGTGCGGGGGCTTTTTCGGTGAGGCGGGGCGGCCGGGCCTCCCTCTCTTGTCGGGACCTTCCCGGCAGCGGCTATTCG
>CALUIG010000121.1 GCA_944320625.1 uncultured Alistipes sp. | reverse complement strand
CCGATGATGTTGTTGCAGTTGGCAATGGCGTTGTAGGCGTCGCTCCAGAAGGAGGAGATCGTCGACTTGGCGGCATCGGAGGTATAGGTGAAGGAGATGAACTCCCTATATACGTGGCCGTAGCTGAGTTCGTAGGAGTCGTAACACTGTCCGAGGGCATCGGCCATGCCCCAGGTCAGCTCGCGGCCGTAGAGCGACGACGAGGAGAGGATCCGGTAGACACCGTTCAGGGCGTTGCGATAACCGGTCCCGACCTTGAACAGGTCCTCTTCGGTCACTTCGTCGGCCGGATTGACATCGAGCCACTTTTCGCAGGAGACCGTAGCCAGGGAGGCGAAGGCCGCCAGGAGCAGGATATATGCTTTTTTCATGTTCGTCAACATTTTTGAGGGTTAGAAGGCAGCCCGGATCGAGAAGGTGAACGTACGGGCATAGGGGTAGCTCAGACCACGCTCCTGCTTGACCGAGGAGACGTGGAAGAGATCGTTGGCACCGATCTCCAGGCGCAGCATGCTCAGACGCAGCGGGGCGATCCACTCCTTCTTGAAGTCGTAGCCCAGCGTGAGCGAAGTCATCTCGAGCATGTTGTAGTCCTGGACGAAGCGCGAGGTCGACCGGGTCTTCTCGACGCTTGAACGGCCCGTCTGCATCTTCTTGTAGAGGGCATACTGCCCTTCGTGGCTCCAGCGGTCGGTCAGCACCCGGCGGTCGACATTCGACGAATAGATGTTCACACCCTCGACCTTGTCGGCCAGCGTCTGATTGTAGCGCTGTCCGCCGGCCTCGTAGAGGAACGTGGTGTAGAGCGAGAACTGCTTCCACTGGAGGTTGAACCCGAAGGAGCCCTGAATCGTGGGATCGGTCGTACCGAGCACCTGCTGCTGGGAGGTGATCCAGTCGGGAGTGATCTGCCCGTCCTTGGTGACAAAGACCTCCTCGCCGGTGGCGGGGTTGATACCCAGCGACTTCATACCCCAGATCGAGTTGATCGAAACCCCCTCGACATACTGCGTGAAGGGACGCGACATGTAGTCGTCCTGGAAGATGTTGCCGTTGTCAATCAGCTCCTGCACGCGGCGGTTGTACTCCTGGAGACTGTGCGAGATCTTCGTCAGACGGTTGCGGTTGTGAGCCAGGTTGGCGTTGAAGGTCAGGAACAGGTCCCGGCGCTGGATGGCCGTGACACGCAGGTCGACCTCAACACCGCGGTTCGAGATCTCGCCGATGTTGTCGCGGTAGGTCGTGAAGCCCGTCGAACTGGGGATCGTCACGTCGTTGATCAGATCCTTGGTCACCTTGTCGTAATAGGAGAACTTCGTGTAGATGCGGTCCTGCCACAGGCCGAGTTCGAATCCGATGTCGAACGTGTTGGTGGTCTCCCAGGTCAGGTCCGTATTGCCGAGGGCCTTGAGTGCGGCTCCGAATCCGGTTTTGTACCACTCGTCCGAAAGAATCGTGTAGGTCGTACGGGCGGCATAGGCCGGGAAGTTGATCTTACCGGTCTGGCCGTAGGTGGCACGGAGCTTCAGCAGCGACACGGGCGAATCCTTCATGAATTCATAGTTGTGGATGTTCAGACCCACACCGCCGGACCAGAACGGCGCGAAACGACGCTCCTCCCCGAAGGCCGAGTTGCCGTCGAAACGGCACGAGGCATCGAGCAGATAGATGTCGCGGAAGCTGTAGTTGACGGCCATCAGGAATCCGACGGTCCGGGACGTGCTCTCCGAACTGATCGGCTTGCTCTGCAGCTCCTGGGCATAGTTGACCGAACTGAGGCTGCCCGAGGGGAATCCCAGGTAGGTGGCGTTCAGGGCGGTATTGGTACTGCTGAGGATGTTCACGCCGGCCTGGGCATTGATATTGTGCTGCCCGAAATTGCGGTTGAACGAGAGGTAGGAGTTGAAGTCGTAGCGCATGCTGTTGCCGCGCGAGGTCGAAAGCGACCCGGCGGAGAGATTCGCCGTACTCAGAATGACGGGACTCTGCTTCGAGAGCGGATCGTAGAAGATGTCCGTATCATCGATCGTCTTGGTGATGCTCAACTGCCCCTTCAGCAACAGATAAGGCGTGATGTTCCAGTTCACCGAGAGGTTGTTGATGAACTCCTGGCTCTTCGAGCGGTTGAAGTTCTGCAGCCCGGCCTCGTAGAGGGGATTTTCGCGCTCCTGCATGGTTCCGCTCCAGTCACGGAGGGTTTCGAGGTAGTTGCCGTTCTCATCCTTGAACTCGTCGTAAGGCAGCGCCGTGGTGTACTTCGAGAACGATCCGTAGGGCGACTCCTCGGAGTCGGTCTGCAGGAACGAGGTGTAGTTCTTGATCGAGACGTTGCGGTAGACGTACTGCAGATAGACTCCCGCACCGAGCCGGTCGCGCTTCGAACCCTTCATCACACCGTCCTGATTGGCATACTGGAAGTCGACACCGAAGCGGAACGCATCGCTACCGCCGTCGATGTAGATACTGTGCTTGTGGTTGAAGGCCGTGCGCAGGGGTTTGGCCAGCCAGTAGGTATCCACCCCCTTCATGACGTTGGCCAGCTTGCTGTTGTACTCGGACAGCAATTCGATCGGCGAGGAGGTCGTATAGGGATTCTTGGCGGGATCGTAGCACCCGGCAATGCGTTCGAGTTCGAGTTTCTCGGCGGCATTCATCAGATTGTAGTCGCTCAGATCGGGGGTCACCACGTCACCGACCATGCTGTACGAAACATTGAGCTTGCCCGGAGTCGGGGCCACCGAGGTGATGACCACCACGCCGTTGGCGGCACGCGAACCGTAGAGCGCCGTAGCGGCGGCATCCTTCAGGATGGTGATGTTCTCGATGCGGTTCATGTCCATGTCGTAGAGTTTCTGGGCCGTGATCTCGAAACCGTCGAGGATGAAGACCGGCAGGTTGGGATTATCCTTGAGGTTGGCCTTGCTGTACTCGTCACGGTCGAGTTCCTTGGTCCCGATACCCGACTCGCCGCGGATATAGACCTCGGGCAGGGCATTGGGGTCCGAGCCCCAGGTGGTGTTCTCCTTGATACGGAACGACGGATCGAAGGTCTGCAACGCCTTCATCACGTTGGTCTTGGAGACCTTCTGCAACTGGTCCTTCGAGATGGAGACGGTGTTTCCCGTAAAGCTCTCCTTGCGGACGTTGGCATAGCCCGTCACCACGACATTCTCCATCTCGTCGGCCGACTCCTTCATCACGACGTTGATACGCACCTGATCCGTAAAGGGGATGGTCTGGGTCTCCATGCCCACGAAACTGAAGACGATCTCCGTCTGCTTGGGTGCGGGCTGGGGAATGAACTCCAGGATGTACTCACCGTTGGAGTCGGTCACGCAGCCGTGGCGCCCGCCCTTGACATAGACGGTCACACCGGCCAGCGGCTGTTTGGTCTGCTGCGAGGTCACCCGTCCGAGCAGCAGCCGGCGCGGATCGGCTTCGGGCTCCTGGGTTTCGTGGCCGGGTTTGGCCTTGATGACGATGGTGTTGTCCTTGATGGTGTATTCGAAAGGCGTAGCCTTCAGGCAGGCCGCGAGGATGTTCTCGACCGAGGCGTTCTGCACCCGGAGGGTGATACCCGAAACGGCACGCACGGCGCTGCTGTTGTAAAGGAAATAGTAATCCGTTTTCTGTTTCAGCAACAGGAGCACCTCCTCCAGGGAGGCGTTCTTCACGGAAAACGAGATTCTGGCCGTTTTACCCTCCCCCACAGATACTGCCTGCATGTCAGCAGTTACAGACGCTCTCACGACCGGAATGGACGAAAAGACGAATCCCGCCACACACAGCATCACCGTCAGCAGACGGCGGCCCAAGGGCGGACACTCCGATTGTAGAAATTTACCCATAACCTAATTAACTTTAAGTGAAACAATCATTTACCTGACCTGTCGTGTTTTCTCGACGATGACCCTCCCGTCCCTTTCGCGGAAAATCAGTTCGTTGGTGGCGGAGAAGAGTTCGGCAATCTCGTTGAGCGTCTCGGCCCGTTCGATCATCCCCGAGTAGAGGATTTCGTCGAGTCCCGGAGCCGAAGCATCGATCTCGACATCGTACCAGCGCGCGAGTTTGCGGCAGATTGACGGGATCGGCTCGTTGAAGAAGGCAAACATCCGGTGGGCCCAGGCCGCATAGCTTTCGGCATAGACCGCATGGGTGGTCATCGTATTGGTCTGCTTGTCCAGCCGGGCCTGCATGCCGGGCTGGAGCAGCGTTTCGACGTTGTCGCGGATCACCTTCAGGGATCCGGTGATGAGTGTGGCCTCGACCGTGGGATCATCGGCATAGGTCGCCAGGTTGAACGACGTGCCGAGAACCCGCACCGAGAGCATCTCGGTCCGGACGATGAAGGGATGTGCGGCATCCGCTTCGACCTCGAAATAGGCCTCGCCCTTGAGGTCGACCACCCGTACGCTGTCCGTAAACTGCGTCGGGAAGGAGATCTCCGATTCGGCATTGAGCCAGACCCTGGTTCCGTCGCTGAGTTCCAACTGGTACTCCCCGCCCCGGGGAACCGTGAGACGGTTGATGAGCGGACGCTCCGCATCGGAACCGGCGGTTTTCCGGGCCTTGCGTTCGGGCTCGGCAGCGGTGCTGCGGAAGGTCGTCGATTCGGCGTCGACATGGATTTCGGTCCGGTCGGCTTCGGTAAGGAGTTGTTCGGGGCCGTCCGTCAGGGCGACCTTCATGCCGGAGGAGAGTTCCAGCACGGCCTTCGTACGGCCCGGCGGGATGATCGAGGCAAGGGCATCACGCCGCTCGTAGGAGTCGTAGATACGGCCGGTACCCCAGACGATACCCAACAGGAGTACGGCGGCGGCCGAGGTCCGGATTACAGTCCGGAAGATCCGGCGGCGGCGCTTTCTGGCGGCCTCGTGGCGGATATTGCGCCAGACGCGCTCCCGGTCGTAGGAGCCGAGCGTCCTGAGCACCTCGGCATCCGCCGAGGAGCCCGAAAGCAGTCCCAGAAGGGCGCTGTTCTCCTCCGATTCCCCGGCCCACATCTCCAGTCTGAGGCGGTCCGACGGGTCGAGCGTCCCCTCCTTGTAGGCGGAGAGCAATCTGTATAATTCGTTGTCGTTCAACATTCCGTGTAGCAGATAAAGTCGTTCTTCCGGTCTTTTCGAGCGGTGACATACACGAAAAAACCGCGCTTTTCGAAAATATAGACGCGCGGTTTGGAGAAAATCCTTAGAAAAAAAGCGAAAAAAATCAGAATTCGATCTTCTTTTTCCGCTTCCGGCCCTGATAGATCCCGGCAAGCCGTTCACGCAACATTTTGAACGACTGGTACATGTGCGACTTGATGGTGGCCAGCGAGACCCCCAGCATGTCGGCGGTCTCCTGATAGGAGCGATCGTTGAAATAGACCTGCTGCACGACCTCTCGCGTACGGGGCGGGAGCTGCTCCATGGCCTTGAAGAGCTGCTGGACGTGCATCAGGTGTTCGGACTCCTCGGCGGGCAGGAAGTTGAAATCCTCTTCGGAGGAGGACTCTTCGCGGGAGAGGCGGAAGTTGCTCATGGCCCGCAGCGAATAGGCATGGGCCCGGGAGTAGTCGAGGGCGGCGTTGCGGACGCAGATGTAGAGGAAACTGACGGGATACTTCACGTCGGAGCAACGTTCGTCGAGCAGTTTGATAAAGACATTCTGAACGATGTCTTCGGCGACCTCCTTGGACGAGACGATCGTTTGCGCCATGTAGACGGCGCAATGGAAATGCTCGTTGAAGAGTTTTTCGACTTCGGAGAGAGACATCGTTCGGGTTGTTTGCGGGGCCAAGATAATGCTTTTTTTCAGGAAATGAAACTTTCGAAGCCCGATTTTACACCCGGAGAGGCCCTTCCGGAACCGGTGTAAGTATATAATACTTACACATTTTTTGCAAAACGGGTTACAAATTGTAATTCCCCGGCGGCCGC
>CALUIG010000120.1 GCA_944320625.1 uncultured Alistipes sp. | reverse complement strand
CCGGCGGCGCTCAACAGATTCAGGTCTGCCGTATAGGCCGAAGAGGTCGTGTTGTCTCCTGCGGCCTTAACCGTTACCGTATTGCCCGAAGTGTAGCTGTACGAGAATTTGTCACTGTTCGTACCCGTAATGCTGAACTTGACAGTCCCGGCAGCCTCGTTGGCCGAGAAGGTCAGATCCTGCGGCTGCGGATTCGATGCCTCGAAAGTTGCCGGCTGCGAGGTGAAGCTACCCGAAGCGATGTTCGAATTCTCCTTAATCGAGTTGGCCAGCACATAGAAATACTTCGAGTTTACGGTATAAACATACCAGCCCTCTACATCGATGGTCTTCTTGTCATAAGGATCGGCCAACGAAGCCTCCGGATAGCACAGCGAACCGGTGTAGTTCGACGAGAAGAGGAATGTAAAGTTGTAGTAGCTGCCCGACTTGGCCAGTTCGCAGGTAAGTTTCACATACTGGGGCTTACCGGCAACAATCGACTCGATATTGTCGGCCGTAACCTCAGTCGGCGACGGAAGTTCATAATCCGTTCCCTGGTCCGTTATCGTCACCTTAGTGGGGTCTTTAAATTGGAGATTTGTCTCGTAGGTAACAACATCTCCGCTGACCGTTACCGTATTGCCGAGAGCGGGAATCGTAGGCTCGGTCTTGTCAAAATAAACAAAGATAACGCCCGTCTTATCCTGCATGACAAAGCCTTTCGTAGCGACACCGACAACCTTGGCTCCTGCAACTTCATATGCACCGGTAGTGGTAATCTGATCAATCGTCGAAGTCTGGGCCTCGACCGTGAAGAGTTCGTCCGTCAGACCGGCCAGGTCATCGGCATTGCGCGGGGTAAGCTGCGAACCGCCCGAATAGACCGAAACACAACCCTTTACATAACCGGCCTTCGAAGGAATCTGCAACTTGTCGGCCCAAGGATTGTCACCGGCAGTCGTTCCCGTGTACTTGTTGAACGAGAGTTCAACCGTGCCTCCGGTCTTCGTCTGGAAATCACGCGTTACGTAACCACCACTGTTGGCAAGGCTGGCATCGTAATAGTAGGCACCGCGAATATCCTCCACAGGCTGTGCATAAATCTTCACAAGCTGCGACTGATAATCGGCCAACGTCGAAAGATCGGTAATCTCAATTGCTTCCGGCGTATTGTCATTGGAATCCAGAACCGTTACCTCGGGGTTGGAGCTTTCGATCTCAATCTGATAGAGACCCGAATAGGACTGCGACTTGCCGCCCTTGATCTTGATCGAGACAATCGCACCCTTCGTCATCTGCAGTTTGCTCGTATAAGGATTAAAACGAACGGTAATACCGGCTCCCGGCTTCGTCGTGTTATCCACGAGCATGGCCTGCCGGGCGTTGATGTTGTTGCCCTCGTAATCCGATACGACAATACCCGTCAGCGTCAGGTCCTCGGTGATTTCGGCCGTGTCAGGATACGAAGGGAACGTCAGCGCTGCACGGATCTCCTTGACATTGGTCTTCACCTCCGTCGAACCGCCGGCATTCTGCTTGATCGTGATCGTCGCCTCGGCAGGTATCGCTACGCCCGAAATGCCCTCGATCGTGCCATAGGTCACCAGCTTGGCGGTGATGGTACGCTCGCTGTTGCTTGCGCCGATCTCAAATTTCAACGACGTCGTGCCCTTGCCGCCCGATGCCGGAACTGCCGTGCAGCCCGTCACATCCGAACCGCTGAACGTAACCGTCCAGTCGCCCGACGATACAACCTCAACGGCCTCCGTCGTGCCACCCGCCAGGTCAACACCCAGAACTGCCGTGGAAGCGCCGTTCACCGTGATCGACGGCAGCCCGCCGCCTTCATCCGAATCATCCTTCGAACATCCCGTAATGGCTGCAACGGCCAGTGCCGAGAGGAACAAGGTCTTCCAGAAATTCACTCTTTTCATAAATTGTGTGTTAGTTAAAAATAAAAACTGTAGCCAATTATATTTTAAAATATAAATTTATGTCACCTGTATTGTGGTCCAAAGTTAAAATTATTTCCCGAATCCGCAAAGATTTGTAACATTCTTTTCATATGATTCCGGGCTTTTCGGACAATCAGCGGATCCGGTCGGCGCCCCGAACCAGCAGTTCGTCCCGAAAGATCGCACGAACTCCCAGCCACGCAAACAACAGACTTACAACGGGCAACGCGATTGTCGCCTGCAAACCCTGCGTATGGAACGGCAGCTCGGAAATTACCCGGCAGCCCAGATAATAATAAATGCCCTCCATCACGGCACTCCCGACCAAAAGAACCATCTCCACCACACACAACCGGATCTGAAGCATCCGGCGACGGTAGAGGAAGATCGTCACCAACGGCAAAACCGCCGACAACGACAGCAGAATACCCAGATAGACGGTCGAATGGAGCGTCGCACCCGCGGCGTCCTTCAGTGCAAAGGCGTAGAGTCCGAATTCGCTGCCCTCGCCGCCGAACCACGCCAGACGCGAAAACAACGTCACGGTCATCAGTGCCGTAACCAACAACAGATAAAGCGTTTGAATTCGTTGTATCATCGTTTACAGAGTTTTGTCGATCAGGTATTTGTTGCGGTCCGTGGAGTTGCGGTTGATCAGCTCGCCCAGGAAGCCCGCCAGGAAGAGCTGCACACCCAGAATCACGGCCAGAATCGCCAGATAGAACAGGGGCTGGTCCGTTACGGCTCGCAGCGGAAGTCCGTGGAACTGTTTCCAGAGTTTCTCGCCGATCAACCAGCACGTCGTACCCCCGCCCAGGAGGAACATCACCGTCCCCAAAGCCCCGAAAAAGTACATCGGCGACCGCCCGAAATGGGTCATGAACATCACCGAAATCAGGTCCAGGTAACCCTTGACCGTACGTTCCAGTCCGAATTTCGAGTGTCCGTACTTGCGGGCGCGGTGTTCGACGACCTTTTCCCCGATACGGCGGAATCCGGCCTGTTTGGCCAGGATCGGGATGAAGCGGTGCATCTCGCCGTAGACCTCGATCGACTTCACCACCTTGCGGCGGTAGGCCTTCAGTCCGCAGTTGAAGTCGTGGAGACGGATTCCCGAGGCTCGGCGGGCCGTCCAGTTGAAGAACTTGCTCGGCCACCGCTTCCCGATCGGGTCGTAGCGCTTCTTCTTCCAGCCCGAAACCAGGTCGTAGCCCTCGTCGAGAATCATGCGCCGCAGGGCCGGGATTTCATCCGGCGAGTCCTGCAGGTCGGCATCCATCGTGAAGACCACCTCACCCTCGGCCGCCGCAAAACCGCAATAGAGGGCTGCGGATTTCCCGTAGTTGCGGCCGAAGCGGATGCCCCGGATGGCCGGATAGCGTTCCCGGAGCTGTTCGACCGTTGCCCACGAGTTGTCCGACGAGCCGTCGTCCACGAAGATCAGTTCGTAGCTCAGGCTGTTGTCGCGAGCCACACGGTCGATCCACGCCGCCAGTTCCGGCAGCGACTCCTCCTCGTTGTAGAGCGGTACGACGACCGAAATATCCAGTTTTTCCATTATTCGTTTCCGGTATTGCCGCGGTTGCCCGCATCGGTCCGATCCTCGCGGTCGGGATCGGCACCCTCCACGAAGACCGCAGCATCACGCCGGGCAAAGGCGGCAATGAACAACCCGAAAAATCCCCCCTTGATCGCCGATCCCAGCATCGAGGCGAAGATCAGAACCAGGGGCGAACGCATCCACCGGGCCATCAGGTCCAGCTGGTCGGCGGTATAGATGCCCGTATTTTCGAGAGCGGCGATCTGCTGGCCGAGCATCACATCATACTTCGACGCGAAAAGCCAGTTGGCGGCCGCGCTCATGTAGGCGCCCTCGATGAAACCCGCGCAGAGCATCATGCCGACCATGAAACCCAGGCATTTGCCATAGCTGTAGCCCCGGGCGCCGTAGCGTGCCGCCCGGAGTTTCGTGAAGGTGGTCAGCAGCAGCAGAAAAAGCACCAGCGAGGCCAGCGACAGCAGGGCATGCTGCGTATAGAATCCCAGCGTATCGAATACGATCGCCACCAGGGCCATGATCACCCCGTAGCGTGCGGCATCGTTCCAAAAATTCGTCTTTTCCATCTATTTCGTGTTTAATTATTTCGTTTTCAGGCGGGGGCGTGGCCGCATCGGAAGTCTTACTGCAACTCACCGCGCCCTTCGCGCAGAATTTCAGGCTCGTCACCCGTAAGGTCCACAACCGTCGTGGGAATGTTGTCGCCGATTCCCCCGTCGATGACCAGTGCCACGTCGCGGCCGTAACGCTCCTCGATCAGTTCGGGATCGGTCGTATATTCGACCACCTCGTCATCATCCTTGACCGAGGCCGTAACCATCGGGCATCCCAGCGCCTCGACCACCGCCCGGGCCACGGGATGCGACGGAATGCGGATTCCGATCGTGCGGCGGCGCTCCAGGGCCTTGTCCGGGATACGCGACGACGCCGGCAGGATAAACGTAAAGGGACCCGGGAGGTTGCGTTTCAGGATCCGGAACGCCGCATTGTCCACCCGGCAATATTCCGCCACCCCGGCAATGTCGTCGAAAACCACGGTCAGCGGCGCATCGCTGCGTCCGCGCAGCCGACGCAACCGTTCGACGGCCTTGGCCGAACGCAGCGAACAGCCGAACGCATAGACGCTGTCGGTGGGATAGATCACGATCCCATCGCGTTCCAGAGCCTCAACGACCCGCTTCAGTTCCCTTTCCGAAGGGTTTTGTCCGTAAATCTTGACCAACATGGGAACGCAAAGATAGCAAAAAAACCGAAATCTTATCCTTCTTATTTGATTTTCCGGCGGTTCAGTTCCGCACTGTAGGCCCGGGCATTGCGGTTATGTTCGCTCAGCGTCCGCGCAAAGTTGTGGTAGCCGTCGAAGGTCGGGCGCGCACAAAAGAAGATATAGTCGTGCTGCTCGAAATCGAGCACCGCCTCGATGGCATTCTTTCCCGGCATGCAGATCGGCGAGGGAGGGAGTCCCTTGTTGAGATAGGTATTGTAGGGCGACGGGTATTTCAGATGTTTGTAGAGGATGCGCCGCAGCCCGAAATCCTGCATGGCATACTTCACCGTGGGATCCGCCTGCAGCGGTATGCCCTTGCGCAGGCGGTTGACGTAGACCCCCGCGATCCGGGGCATCTCGTCCGTCTGGCGCGTCTCCTCGTAGACGATCGACGCCAGGGTCATCACCTCCAGGCGGCTCAAACCGCTCCGTTGACGCCGGGCGTCCCGGTCCGGGGTCCAGAAACGGTCGTACTCGCGCTTCATGCGCCGCACGAACTCTTCGGGGGTCACTGTCCAGTAGAATTCATAGGTATCGGGGATGAACATCGAGAAGAGCGTCACACTGTCGAAACCCACCTCGGCGGCCAGTTCCCGCGAGGTCAGGGCCGCCGCGAACGACATCGAGTCGGCATCGAGCTGACGCGAGAGGCGCCGGGCCAACTGTCCCGGAGTCCGCACGTTCTGGACCGTCACCTGCACGGGGGTCTGCATCCCGAGTTTGAGCATCCGCACCACTTCGATGACGTTCATCCCGGGGCGCAACACATAATGTCCGGGCTTGAAGCTCCCGGACAGGTCGAGACGCCGGGCATAGGCCCGGAAGGCGGCATGGTGCCGGATCCGGGGCATCAGCGAATCGGTCAACGTTTCGTAGGAGGCACGCGAACTCACGAAAAGTTCGGACTCCTGCCCGACGGCACTGCCCTTGAACTGGACGATCAGCAGCACGGCCGCCGCAGCCCCCAGAACGACACACCCCAGAAAGATCCGGAGTAAAGTTTTTTTACGCATTTCGCCAAATTTTTTGCAAAGATAGGAAAATATTCCTACTTTTGCTCCCCGGGTGAGTCTTACACGACCAGCTCCCGCAGAATCCCCCAGGCGAGGAATCGAGCAAGGGTATGCGGTCGTAGCGGTGCGATGCAAGTAGCTCACCCTTTTTTTGTGCCATACGGCGTCCGGAGCAGTTGTTCCGGACGCCGTTTTCGTGA
>CALUIG010000119.1 GCA_944320625.1 uncultured Alistipes sp. | reverse complement strand
CGGCCGGATCCCGAACCTCGAATACCTCCGAATCACTCCGAATACCCATGCAACGCATCTCCTCCGCGGCTTTTGCGGATACGAAACCCCACTACGAACTGCTGGACGGCCTGCGCGGCGTCGCAGCCCTGGTCGTTATCTGGTACCATGTTTTCGAGGGTTTCGCCACGAGCCCCTTCGACCAGCGCTTCAACCACGGCTATCTGGCCGTCGATTTCTTCTTTATCCTCTCGGGGTTCGTCGTCGGTTATGCCTACGATGACCGCTGGAAGCGACGGACTCTCACCCTGTCGGGCTTCATCAAACGGCGTCTGATCCGCCTGCATCCGATGGTGGTGCTGGGGGCGCTGCTGGGTGCGGTGACCTTCTGCATCCAGGGCGGGGTGCAGTGGGATGGTACGCCGGTGCCCTTTTCGTCGGTGCTGCTGTCCCTGCTGTTGAGTCTCTTCCTGATCCCGGCCCTTCCCGGCTCGGCCCCCGAGGTGCGGGGCAACGGCGAAATGTATCCGCTCAACGGCCCCACCTGGTCGCTCTTCTTCGAGTATCTCGGCAATCTGCTTTATGCCCTTCTCCTGCGTCGGCTGCCAACCCGCTGGCTCGCCGGTTTCGTGACGCTGGCCGGGGCCGGACTGGTCGCTTTCGCCATCGGAAACGGTTCGGGATACGGACACCTCGGGGTGGGGTGGTCGTTGGCGGACAACAACCTCCTCGGAGGCTCCCTGCGGCTGCTGTTCGCCTTCCCGACGGGATTGCTGTTGTCGCGGGTTTTCAAGCCCGTGGCCGTGCGGGGCGCCTTCTGGATATGCAGCCTGGCCGTCATCGCGCTGCTCTGCGTCCCTTACGTCGGCAGCGGAGCGACTCCGTGGATGAACGGACTCTACGACTCCGTATGTGTGGTCCTGCTCTTCCCGCTGCTGGTTTGGCTCGGAGCCTCGGGTCACGCCTCCGACCGGACAACCTCCCGGATCTGCAAATTCCTGGGCGACATCTCCTATCCGGTCTATGTGATTCATTACCCCTTCATGTATCTCTTCTACGCCTGGTTGTGGCGCGGTGACAGCATCCCCTTCGCCCAGGCGTGGCCGGTGGCTGCGGCGTTGTTCTTCGGAATGATCCTGTTGGCCTGGATCGCCCTGAAATATTACGATGAACCGGTCCGCAGGTGGTTGACCCGCCGCTTCCCGGATGGAAATCCGGCAAAAACCGGGAATTGACCCTCTTCCGGCCCCGGATCTTCTTCACTCTTCTGATGGACTCGTTTCCGCTCCCGCAGCCGCTTGTGGCCGCGGGATTTTTTTTGATCCGCCTTCCGGTTGGACCGTTTTTCTGGATATGGAGAACCTCATTTCATAAAAAAACAGAGCTATGGCAACAGTAAAAGTGAAGTTCCGGGCTTCCACCCGGAAAACGAAGGAAGGTGTTTTGGTCTATCAGGTCATTCACAGGCGGGTCTCCCGGCAGGTTGTCTCCGGATACCGGCTTCATTCCCGGGAGTGGGACGGGGTGCGTTCGGAGGTGGTCATCCCTTCGGATGCCGATCCGGACCGCCGGGCTTATCTGTCCGGCTTGCAACAGCGCCTGTCGGAGGATTTCACCGCCCTGGGGCGGATTGTGAAGCACCTCGACTCTGCGGGAAGGGAATATACGGCCTGCGAGGTTCTGGATCATTTCCGTACCCTGTCGAATTCCGTCTGCTTGGCCTCTTTCGGGCGGAACCTGGTCGCCGAACTGAAACGCATGGGGCGGACCCGGACTGCCGAGCGTTATACGACCGTGCTGAACAGTTTCGGACGCTTCATGGCCGAACGTATCGACATCCCCCTCGATCGGGTGGATGCTTCGCTGATGGTTGAATACGAATCCTATCTGAAGGCTTGCGGGGTCTCTCCCAACAGTTCGTCCTACTACATGCGCAACCTCCGGGCCATCTACAACCGGGCGGTCGACCGGGAGTTGACCGTGCAGCGGAACCCCTTCAAACGGGTCTACACCGGGGTTGACAAGACCGTCAAGCGGGCGGTCCCCCTGCAGGTCATCCGCAAGATCCGTGATCTGGATCTGACGCTTAATCCGCTCATGGACTATGCGCGGGATATTTTCATGTTTTCGTTCTACACCCGCGGGATGTCGTTCATCGACATGGCATTTTTGAAGAAGTCCGACCTCAAGAACGGAATCCTCTCCTACCGGAGGCAGAAGACCGGGCGGAAACTCTCGATCCGCTGGGAGCAACCCATGCAGGAGATTCTGGGGAAGTACGATGTCGGGGATACCTCCTATCTGCTGCCCATCATAAGGCGGGAGGGGCAGGACGAGCGGCGGCAATACCGGACTGCAGCGCATCTGGTCAACGAGAAACTGAAAAGACTGGGCGGACAGTTGGGTTTGACCATTCCCCTGACGATGTATGTCGCCCGCCATGGGTGGGCCAGCATTGCCCTCAGCAAGAACATTCCCGTTTCCACCATCAGTGAGGCCATGGGACACGATTCGGAGAACACGACCCGGATTTATCTGGCCTCTTTGGATACATCCCGGGTCGATCGGGCGAATCGGCTTATTCTGCGATCGCTCTGATTGGGCGGCTTGGGTGGTTCAGGCTGGTTCGGGTGGTTCGGCGGCTCGCGGATGTTGGACTTGTGGATTTCTTCTCAAGAGAAATAAATATCTCAATAAAATGCTGCTTATTAAGATATTACGAACGCTATTCCAAATTTTCACTTTTCATTTTGTCGCCTTTTAGTCCAACATTCTTCCACTAAAGGATATTAATTCACATGGGCTATATTGTTTTTTATCAAAGCTTTTTTTGTATATTTGCACGACTTAATATTTCTCTTGAGAAGAAAAATAGCAGAATGGATATTCGGGGATGGGTATTGTTGATGTCCTCGAATATTTGTATATTTGTAAAATATGGCCTATATGGCTGGCCCGAAGTGTGAAAAGGAGAGAGCAAAAAGGAGAGGGGTAAGAGCCGAAGTGATTGGAATTTGTAGCGGGGGGGGGAACCGTAAAGTGTCAGAACGAAAACGTAAGATTACATAGTGAGAATGGCACGGAAATGGATAGGCGTGAAGCATGACAGGAAGATGGAACGAGTGAGACAGGATCCGGTAGGGATGTGAAAAGAGGGTGACACGTCAGGATCCCCGAAGGTTGAGAAATCGGACATTCGGGGAGAGGTGGCTTGTTGTCGGCTGTTAGACCGTACGGAAATACTGTTTATTTGCAATATAACGACAAACAGAAATATGAAAAAATTGATTCTCGGCATTTTCTTGGCCGTGTTATGGTGTGGCGGAACTGCGTCTGCGCAGAAGATTGCGGGCAAAACGAATTTGCTCTATTGGGCCACCACAACCCCTAACCTCGGTGTGGAGTTCGGCCTGGGCCGGCAGACGACCCTCGAATTGTCGGGCGGCTACAATCCCTGGACCCTCAACAAGGACAAGAACCGAAAACTCAAGCACTGGCTGATCATGCCCGAGTTCAGATACTGGCTCTGCGAACGCTTCAACGGCCATTTCTTCGGCCTCCATACGGGATATACGTTCTATAACCTGAGCGGCGTTCGGATCCCCTTCCAGGGCAAATCCACGGCCGACCACCGCTACCAGGGCTGGGCCACCGGCCTGGGTCTCTCCTATGGATATTCCTGGATCCTGGGGAAGCGCTGGAATCTCGAGGCCAACATCGGCGTCGGATATGTATATACGAAATACGACAAATATGACTGTGTGACCTGCGGCCGTTTCCGGGGAAATCGGGACAAACACTACTTCGGTCCTACGAAAGCCGGGATTTCGCTGATTTACATCATCAAATAAAGGTGCAATTATGAAACACGCGTACAATTATATCTTGCTTTCGGCCCTCTTGATCTGTAACTCGGCGCACCTCTTTGCCGAAAAGAGGGTCAGCTATCTGGACCAGATCGGAATCCGCAACGAGGAGGTGGTCAAAGAGGGAAAGGAGATCCGGGTATCCCTGCAGTTCGACCTCGGGCAGCTCAAGATCAAAACCCAGCACACCATCGCGTTGACTCCCGTCCTGGTCTCCCGGGACGGAAGCCGTGAGCGGGTTTTTCCGCCCGTGGTGATCGACGGCCGGACCCGTAACATGGTCTATCTGCGGGCCCGGCAGTTCGAGAGTGTCGATCTGCCGCCTTATCATGACGAGTCAGCCCGGGAGATCATCCGGCGCCGCAACGGCCAGGAACAGACCTGCGACTACCAGGCGACGGCACCCTATGAACGTTGGATGCTCAACGGCCGCATCGAACTCCGCGAAGAGATTCACGGATGCGTCAACTGCGCCCAGGGTGATTCGGACCAGCTCCTCCTGGGCTCGGTTCTTCCCGAGTTCTTCCCCGACTACCGGCTCGATACGATCGCACCGAAACCCGAACCGGTCAAGGTGCGTGAGGAGACCCGTACGGCGCGGCTCCAGTTCCGCCGGGACAGCTACAAGATCCTCCCCGATTTCAAGAACAACCGGGCCGAACTGGATACGGTGGCGAACTCGATCCTCCTGGTGCAGAATAACCCGGATGTCGAGATCACCCGGATCTTCATCACGGGCTACGCCTCTCCGGAAGGTACCGTGACACACAACCTCAAGTTGTCGGAAAACCGTGCCCGGGCCTTTGCCGACCATATCTGCCGGGAGAACGGGATCGACCCCGGGATGCTGGACGTCGCCTGGAAGGGTGAAGACTGGAAAGGGCTGCGCCTCGCCCTGGACCAATTCCCGGAGCTGCCCAAGCGTGACGAGGTGTACCGGATCATCGATGAATACCCGGACGACCGCGACCTCTGCGAGAAGAAACTGCGGGAACTGACACCTCCGGCCATCTATCAGCAGTTGCTGGACGAGGTCTATCCGCTCCTGCGCCGCAACGAATACCGCATTGTCTATAACGTGCGGAATTTCGACCTCACGGAGGCCCGGCGCATGGTCAACGAACGCCCCGACCTGCTGAGTCTGACGGAGATGTACAAGGTGGCGGGCTCCTACGAGAAGGATTCGGAAGAGTATGAGCAGGTCATGCGGACGGCCGCACGCTATTTCCCCGATTCGCCGGCCGTGGTGAACGACCGCGCGCTGGATGCGATCGCCGTCGGGGATTACGCCCGGGCCGTGGCCCTGCTCGAAGAGTCTGCCGTAACGCCCGGCGAGCCGACGCTGCTCAATACGCTGGGTGTGGCCTATGCGGGAATCGGGAAGCCCTACAAGGCGGAAGCCTCGTTCCTCCAGGCCGCGGAAGCCGGGTCCGAGGTGGCACGTCACAATCTGGCCCAGATACAGCAAGTAATAGATCAATTGTAAGATAACAAAATTCCTAATTTTCTTAACTCTTAACTATTTACCCCTATGAAAATCAAAAAAATTGCGTTGTTGGCTCTGGCAGCCTCAACCCTGTTTGTTGCTTGCAACAACAATGAGAATGACAGTCCGGTTTCCCCGGACCAGGCTCCCAAAAGCGTGACCATCAAGTTGGCCAACGTGGTGACCAAAACCCGCAATTCCGGAGGGAATATCATTCCGGAGGGAACTGCCGTCGCCTTGTCGAGCTACCAGATTTTCTTCTCCGACGGAACCAAACTCTATCAGGCAAAGAATGCTGACAATCAGACGGATGCGGATCAGTACATTGATGCAAATGATCTGGTGGAAGGGACGCTCCCCGATGAATTGAGTTTCCATTTCCTGCCTGCAGCCGTTAACAAGGTGATCGTTATCGGCAATCATGAGCAGATCTCCGCTACGACTGAAACAAATCTTGATCTTGAATTAAATCTGGCCGATGAGCAGAATGTCGAGGATCTGACTCTTTATGCGACGTCGCAACTTACGAGCAAGACTCCCGAGCATTCTGATCAGAACCCGCTTTATGAGGCGAACCTGACGCTGGCCCCCACAATCGCGCGGCTCTATATCAAAAGTTTTACCTGTACCTTCTCCGGCACTCCCGGCTATTCGAGCGTGAGCCTG
>CALUIG010000118.1 GCA_944320625.1 uncultured Alistipes sp. | reverse complement strand
GCCTTGAGCATGAAACGGTCGACCTGGGCCTCGGGAAGCGGATAGGTTCCCTCCTGCTCCAGGGGGTTCTGGGTCGCCAGTACCAGGAAGGGCTGCGGAAGCGGATAGGTGTTGTCTCCGATGGTCACCTGACGCTCCTGCATGGCCTCAAGCAGCGCCGACTGCACCTTGGCCGGAGAACGGTTGATCTCGTCGGCCAATACGAAGTTGGCGAAGATCGGGCCCTTGCGGACCACGAAATCCTCGCTTTTCTGCGAGTAGATCAGCGTACCGATGAGGTCGGCAGGCAGCAGGTCCGGCGTGAACTGGATGCGGGAGAATCCCGCGTCGACGGCTTTGGCAAGCGTAGTGATGGCCAGCGTCTTGGCCAGGCCCGGAACACCTTCGAGAAGGATGTGCCCGTTGGAGAGCAGGCCGATCAGCAGCGTGTCGACCAGATGGCTCTGTCCCACGATAACCTTGCCCATTTCGGTGCGCAGCGTATCGACGAAGACCGATTCGCGTTCGATACGCTCGTTGAGTTCCTTGATGTTGATGACTTCGCTCATTTGCTATGTTCGGTTTTGTTCTGGATCCGAGTGTGCGGCGCCGCGATTCCCTTCCGAGGTGCGGGCGGACCGGGTGCGGAGCGTATCCGCAGGATCCGCGGACCGTCCTGCCCGGAGAATCGGGCGGACGGGATCGGGGTCGGAACGGGATCGGATGCCGAGGGGTTGTCCGTTCTTTTAACGATTCGAATGCAAAGATATTATTTTCTTCGAAAAATATTCCTGCCCCGGGGCGATTTTCCGCCGCAGACCCCCTTCCGCCGCAGCCGGAGAAGGGAATCCCGGATGAAACCAAAGGGGCGGCCGCAAGGCCGGCGGCATCCGGACGTCCAAAGCCCCGAAGCCGAAAATAATAGTGGTGCCCGGACGGATTTCTTCGTCGAATTCTTATTACCTTTGCAGACATGGAATCCAACGAATCACCGATATTGCAGGGGCTGAACCCGGCCCAGCGGGCCGCCGTGGAGAACTACGATGTGCCGTCGCTCATCATTGCGGGTGCGGGATCGGGGAAGACCCGGGTGCTGACCTCGCGCATCGCCTACATGATCGAGCGGGGCGTCAAGCCGTGGAACATCCTGGCCCTGACCTTCACCAACAAGGCGGCCGAACAGATGCGCGAACGCATCGCCGGCATGCTGCCCGGCAACCGCAGCCGATTTATCCGCATGGGAACCTTCCACTCGGTCTTTTCGCGCATCCTGCGGGAAAACGCCGAACGGATCGGATTCACGGAGTCGTTCACGATCTACGACTCGGCGGACAGCCGCAACCTGCTGAAAACCATCATCCGGGAACTGAATCTCCCGGACGAAAAGTACAAGCTGAACTCGATCGCCTCGCGCATCTCGCTGGCCAAGAACAAACTCATCACCCCGGGCGCCTACCTGGCCAACGCCTCGCTGGCTGCCGAGGACCGGCAGATGCAGATCCCCGAATTCGGAAACATCTACAACATCTACTGCCAGCGCTGCAAACACAACGGAGCAATGGACTTCGACGACCTGCTGCTGCAGACGAATATCCTGCTCAGGGACTGTCCCGACGTGCTGGCACGCTACCAGGAGCAGTTTCAGTACATTCTGGTCGACGAGTATCAGGACACCAACTATGCGCAGTACGTCATCATCCGACGGCTGTCGCAACACCATTCGAAGGTGTGCGTCGTCGGCGACGATGCGCAGTCGATCTACTCGTTCCGCGGGGCGAAGATCGAGAACATCCTCTCGTTCCGCAACGACTACCCCGATGCAAAGACCTTCAAGCTGGAACAGAACTACCGCTCGACGCAGACGATCGTCGAGGCGGCCAACTCGGTGATCGAGCACAACTCGAAGCGCATGGAGAAAAAGTGCTTCTCGGAGGGCGACCGGGGGGAGAAGATCCGGATTCTGAGGGCCTATACCGACCGCGAAGAGGCCGAAATGGTCGTCTCGGACCTGCGCGACACGGTGCGCGCGGCGGGCGACGAGTGGTCCGAAGCGGTGATTCTCTACCGCACGAACAACCAGTCGGCCGTCCTGGAGGACAATCTCCGGCGCCGCGGTATCCCCTACCGCATCTACAAGGGCTCGTCGTTCTACGACCACAAGGAGGTCAAGGACATGATGGCCTACATCCGGCTGGTGATCAACCCGCGCGACGACGAAGCCTTCCGGCGGATCGTCAACTATCCGGCACGCGGCATCGGCGACACGACCGTACAGCGGATTGCCGACCTGGCGGCCCAGCGCGGCGTTTCGATGTGGGAGGCGATCGACACGCTGGTGGCCGAACCGACGACCGATCCCGTGCAGCGGACCATTGCACGCAAGGTCGTGGAGTTCGTCGGGATGATCCGCTCGCTCTCGCTCACCCGTACGGACAAGAGTCTCTACGACTTCGGTCTGGAGGTGGCCACGCGTTCGGGAATCCTCGCCGCCTACCGGGCCGAGAACACCCCGGAGGCAACCTCGGCCCTGGACAACATCGAGGAGCTGCTGAACTCGATGCAGGAGTTCAAGGAGCGCTGCGACGCCGAGATCCGCAACGGCGAGCGGCAGCCCGAAGAGGAAGCAACCGTCGAGGAGTGGCTGCAGGGCATGATGCTGATGTCGGACATGGACAAGGACGACCCCGAAAGCAGCAACAAGGTGACACTGATGACCGTCCATTCGGCCAAGGGCCTCGAATACAAATATGTCTATATCGTGGGGCTGGAGGAGAACCTCTTCCCCTCGCAGCGCGCCGCCGAAACCCCGGACGGGATCGAAGAGGAGCGTCGGCTCTTCTACGTGGCACTGACCCGTGCGAAGGTTGCGGCAACGATCTCCTACGCCGAGATGCGTTATCGGTGGGGAAATATGGAGTTTTCGCGTCCAAGCTGTTTTTTGCGGGAGATCGACCCACGTTACGTTGAGACGGAGGTCGACCTGGGTGAAGAGCGGATGCAACGCCCCGGCGGCGACGGTCCGTCGGCCATCGACGAACTGCGCCGCCGCTTCGACTACCGCTTCCAGCAGAAACAGCAGGGCCCGCGCTTCGGCGGCAACACCCCGTCGAACGGCTTCGGAGGGCGCGGCGGTTCGGACGGTTACGGCCGAGGCGGGAACTCCGGCAACGCGTCCGGGACCGGCCGCGGAAGCTATGGCGGGGGCAATTACGGGTCCGGTTCACGCAACGGCGGCTTCGGAGCTCCTTCGGACGGCGAATCGGGCCCGGCACGACGTTTTCCCCGGGCCTCCCAGCCCCAGTCCCCCCGCACGACTCCGCGGAGTACGGCTCCGGACCCGGCCCTGGTACAACCCCTGCGCACCCCGACCGAAGGGATGCGGCGCCTCGGCGTCCGGCCGGCCGGCGAGAGCGGCGGCCTCTCCGCAAGTGAATATACGGTCGGGCAGCGGGTCGAACACCCGATGTTCGGTGTCGGCATCGTGGAGCGCATCGAAACCCTCGCCACGGATCATAAACTGGTGGTGCGCTTCGACAATGCCGGAGAAAAGACCCTCCTGGCGAAATTCGCCAAACTGACCAAACTCTGACCCCGCCCGCAACAACGATGAAGACCACGGAAACGACACCGCCCCTGGTATCGGTCTGCATGACGACCTACAACCACGAAGCCTACCTCGCGCAGGCCATCGAGGGCGTGCTGGCACAGCAGACCCCGTTCGAGGTGGAGCTGGTCATCGGGGAGGATTGCAGCACGGACAACACCCGGGCGCTCTGCGAAAGCTATGCCGCACGGTATCCGGAGCGGATCCGGCTGATCGTTTCGGAGCGGAACGTCGGCATGAGGGCCAACTACCGCCGGGTGGTCGAGGCGTGTCGCGGAACCTACATCGCCATGTGTGACGGCGACGACTGGTGGTGCGATCCGCAGAAACTCGCCCGGCAGGTCGAACTCCTTGAGGCGGACCCCACATGCGGCGTATGCTATACCCGGGCACAATACTGGAGTGAATCGGAACGGCGGATCGTGGAGATCTTTCCCGGAAAAGAGGTGAATTGCACCTTCGAGGAGCTGCTGCTCAACAGTTCGATCCCCAACTGTACGGCCGTGGTCCGTGCGGATCTGGCCCGAAGCTACTATACCGAAGTCCGGCCCCTCGCACAGCCCTGGCCCCTGGACGACTACGGCATGTGGCTGTGGTGTGCGACCCGTTCGCAGATCCGCTTCCTCGACCGTATCACGGCCTGTTACCGTGTCATCGCCGACAGCGGCTCCCACTTCTCCGATCCGCGGAAACGGTTCCGCTACGAAGAGGGGATTCTGCAGATCCAGTTGTGGTTCGACCGGCATTTCGGCAACGGATCCCGGCGGAAAGAGCTGCTGACACGTCGGTTGTTGCAGGAGCTGTTTCTGCTGCGCCCCCGCGGATTCCGGGCCATGCTGCACGGATGGCTGCGATGCGTGGTGCGACACCCGAATCTGCTGTTGCTGGGTCGCGGCTACCACCGGTTGAAGGAGGGACTCCGGAGCCCGGTGAAAAAAACGGACAAGGCATGACAGCCTACGAACATACTCATACTCCCCTGGTATCGGTCTGCATGACGACCTACAACCACGAAGCCTACCTCGCGCAGGCCATCGAGGGCGTGCTGGCACAGCAGACCCCGTTCGAGGTGGAGCTGGTCATCGGGGAGGATTGCAGCACGGACAACACCCGGGCGCTCTGCGAAAGCTATGCCGCACGGTATCCGGAGCGGATCCGGCTGATCGTTTCGGAGCGGAACGTCGGATGGAGGGCCAACTACCGGAGGACATTCGAGGCGTGCCGCGGAAAGTATGTGGCCTATTGCGACGGCGACGACTGGTGGTGCGATCCGCAGAAACTCGCCCAGCAGGTCGAACTTCTCGAATCGGACCCCACGTGCGGCATGTGCTACACAGGAGTCAACGAATACGAACAGGCCAGCGGACAACTGAAACCCGATCCCGACCGCCACTATACCGATTTCGAAAACATGTTGCTCGGCATCTCGGTCCCGAACTGTACGGCCGTGGCCCGGCGGGAACTTATCGCAGCCTATTATGCGGAGATCCGGCCCGAAGAGCATCCCGAATGGCTGACCGACGACTGGCCGATGTGGCTGTGGTTCGCCTGGCATTCGAAGATTCGCTTCCTCGACCGCATCACGGCCGTGCATCGCCGTCTGGCCGGAAGCGTGAGCCACGGGGGTTCGTGCCGGGGACGTCTCGCACGCCGCGACTCGTTTCTGGGGATCAGCCTCTGGTTCGATGCCCGTTACACGGCTTCGCGTCATCGCGTGCGGATCCTCCGACGGCGTCATCGGGTCTCCATGTGGCTCCTCTCCTGGAGCGACAGCACCGTCGGAGAGTATCTGACCCGCTGGTGGCACGACGTACGCGAATGCCCGCAGCTGCTGCTCTGCCCCGACGGAGTGCTTTTTCTGGTCAAAAAACTGCTGTTCAGACGAAATAGGAAATTATGAGAACCAAAGAGCGTTACGCAGGTATTCTTGCCTGGTTTCTGGAACATAAACCCGTGGCCGAGAGTGAACTACACTATGAAAACCCCTTTCAGCTGCTGGTGGCGGTGGCCCTTTCGGCCCAATGCACCGACAAACGGGTCAACATGACCACTCCGGCCCTCTTCGAAGCCTTTCCCACTCCGCAGGCAATGGCGGCCGTCACAGCCAAGGAGATCTACCCCTACATCCGGAGCATCTCCTATCCGAACAACAAGGCCCGGAATCTGGCCGGCATGGCGCGGATGCTCTGCGAAGAGTTCGGCGGCGAGGTCCCGAACGATCTGGAGGCCCTCCAACGCCTGCCGGGCGTGGGCCGCAAGACGGCCAACGTCCTGGGGGCAGTGCTGTGGCAGCGGGAGGTGATGCCGGTCGACACGCACGTCTTCCGCGTCTCGGAGCGCCTCGGGCTCACAACCCGCTCGAAAACGCCCTTGCAGACGGAACTCACCCTCGAAAAGAATATCCCGAAACACCTGCTGCCCATCGCCCATCACTGGCTGATCCTCCACGGCCGCTACGTCTGTACGGCCCGGTCTCCGAAATGCGCGGAGTGCGGCATCTCGGCCTGGTG
>CALUIG010000117.1 GCA_944320625.1 uncultured Alistipes sp. | reverse complement strand
GGTGCGGTGCGCAGTCCCAGGACCGACTGCTGGCCTGCGGCCCGGGCCGGAGTCTCGGTCACGAGAATTCCGTCGACCCGATCGTATCCCTGTGTCCCGCAGCATGAGACCAGCAGCAAACCTGCTGCGGCACAAAAAAATAGAAGGCTTTTTTTCATGATTCCGGCTGTTTGGTTGTAGCAGGACAAAAATAGGAAATATTTTGAAATATGCGTGCGTTTGACTACTTTTGCGGTCGTAAAAAAACGCCTTCCATGTTGCGCAGATTTGCAGCGGTACTCCTTTCAGCCATCCTGCTCGCCCCGGGATGGCTCGGGCTCTCGGGCATGACGCTCTTCGCGGGTTTCGTACCCCTGCTGTGGATCAGCGACTCCTACGGAGACTCCCGCCGCGAATGGTGGCACATGTTCGGATGGGCCGCACTCGCCTTCGCGCTGTGGAATATCTTTACGGTCTGGTGGATCTGGTTCGCAACACCTGTCGGACCCGTGGCCGCCACGCTTGCATCCACGACCGTGAACCTATTCGCCTTTATGCTCTTCCACACCGTCTCCAAAAAAGCACACAAGGCTCTCGCATACGTTACCCTCGTCTCGGCCTGGATCGCTTCCGAATACTGGTACACCATCGGCGACTTCTCCTGGCCCTGGCTGATCCTCGGAAACGGATTCTCGCACGAGGTCTGGGCCGTACAATGGTATGAATACACCGGCGTATTCGGCGGTTCGCTGTGGGTGCTGGTGGCCAACATCCTGATCTTCGAAGCCTGGAAGATGCGCCGCAATCGCCGCAAATGGATTGCCGCAGGCGCGGCCGTTCTGCTCCCGATCGCCGCGTCGCTCGTCATCCGCAGCAATTGGACGCAGCCCGACGAGGGATCGGTCCGCGTCAGCATCATCCAGCCCAACGTCGACTGTTACGACAAGTTCCACGGAGACACCCGGCGACAGGAACACAACATACTCGATCTGCTCGCACAGGTGCCCCAGGGGGCGCAGTTCATCCTGCTGCCTGAGACCGCCGTCCCGGGATACTACCGCGAACCGGCGCTGAGCGACGCCCCGTGGAGCGACGGAGTGCCGGGAGCCTTCTGGGAACAACTCGCCGATTCGCTCCGCAGCCGACACCCGGATGCCCTGCTCATTGCCGGAACCAACACCATCCGCCACTACGAAGCCGGAGCCCAAACCGAAACGGCACGGCCCGACCGCCTCGGAAACGGATACTACGACGTATTCAACACGGCCGTGGGGCTCGACTCCGCAGGCCGCATGCAGCTCCATCACAAGGGCCGGCTCGTCATCGGCGTGGAGAATACCCCCACGTGGGTTTTCGACGTACTGCGCTTCCTGGTCATCGACCTCGGAGGCGTCGTCGGACAGATCGGGAAGGGCCTTCACGGTACGGCGTTCGAGCACAACGGCATCTCGGTCGGACCCGCCATCTGCTACGAAGGTCTCTACGGCGGATTCTACGGAGACTTCGTGCGCCGCGGCGCACAGTTCATGGCCATCATCTCGAACGACGGCTGGTGGGGAAACACCCCCGGGTATCGGCACCTCTTCTCCATCTCCCGCCTGCGCGCCATCGAACACCGACGCGCCATCGCTCGCTCGGCAAATACCGGACAGTCCGGATTTATCTCCCCCAGCGGAGAGGTCGGGCAGACCCTCGGCTGGGAGATGCGGGGGATCCTGACCGCCGACGTGCCCCTCAACTCCGAAATGACCTTCTACACCCGGTACGGTGACTACCTGGCCCGGATCGCACAATACGTCCTTCTGCTATCGGTCCTCTACTTCATCGCCTACCGCGTCAGACGGCGGAACCATCTCGTGAAATAAACCCTCATTGCTGTCATGAACTATAACCAGACCCTCGAATTCCTCTTCCAATCACTGCCCGTCTTCGAAACCCAGGGCGCTACGGCCTACAAACCGGGACTGGAGCGGATCACGGCCTTCTGCCGGCACATCGGAAACCCGCAGCGCAACTTCTTCACGATCCATGTCGCCGGAACAAACGGAAAAGGTTCCGTGGCTCACATCATCGCAGCGGTCCTCCAGCAGGCCGGATACCGGACCGGACTCTTCACCTCGCCGCACCTCGTCGATTTCCGCGAGCGGATCCGCGTCGACGGCGAGATGATCCCCAAACAGAAGGTCGTCAACTTCGTCGACAAACACCATGACAAGATGGTCGAACTCGAACTTTCGTTCTTCGAAATGACCGCCGCCATGGCCTTCGACTACTTCGCTCAAAGCGATGTCGAAGTGGCGGTCATCGAAACCGGACTCGGGGGTCGGCTCGACGCCACGAACATCATTGTCCCGATCCTGAGCATCGTCACCAACATCGGACTCGAACACACCGCCCTGTTGGGTGACACGCTCCCCAAGATTGCGGCCGAAAAGGCCGGAATCATCAAAAAAAGCATTCCGGTCATCATCGGTGAGGCCGACAAGCGTTACAACGACGTATTCGAGCAGACGGCCGCGGCCAACAAATCCCGCGTGATCTATGCCGAAAAGGAGTTTTCCTGCGAAAAACACACCCTGGAGGGGAACCGCCAACTCTTCCGCCTCCGCAGAACACGTGACGACCAGGCTTTCGAGGTGGAACTCGACCTGCAGGGAGATTACCAGTGCCGCAATATCGTGACGGCATCCGCCGCCGTGGATTTCCTCCACGAAGAGACGCCCCTCACGATCTCCCGACGGGCCTATCTCGAAGGAATGAAAAATGCGGCCGCAAATACCGCCCTGATGGGCCGCTGGCAGAAGTTGGCAGAAACACCCCTTACGATCTGCGACACGGGACACAACGCCCACGGAATCGCCTGGGTCGCCCGGCAACTCAAGGAGACCCCCCACAAAGCGCTCTATTGCGTCATCGGATTCGTCCGGGACAAGGATCTGGCCCACATCCTGCCGCTGTTGCCCCACGACGCCCACTACCTCTTCACGCAGGCTCACTCCGAACGGGCTCTCCCGGCCGCAGAACTGACCGCAAAGGCCGCGATCTACGGTTTGCACGGAGAGACCGTCGAACAGGTAGCCGATGCCCTGGCCCGCGCCCGGGAGCTCGCCTCGGCAGAGGACATGATCTTCATCGGCGGCAGCACCTACGTGGTGGCCGAAGTGCTGTAAGTCCGCAACTGCCGGCGGAAGCTCAACGGTAACCGCTTCCAAGGGGGGGGGAAAGGAGAGAGAGCAGGGAGAGGAGAGAGGAGAGAGGAGAGAGGAGCACGGAGGGAAGGAGAAGGAGAGAGAAGGAGAGAGAAGGAAAGGAGGGGGGTATCCGCGAAAAGAGCTCCGCCCGAGTCTGAAATCCCGAAATGAAAGCGTCCGGAACCGATCGGTTCCGGACGCTTTGCGTCACGCCTGGCCCATCTTCGGACCCGTATCCGGGATCGGAGTCGGGGTCGGAATCTCAATCTTGCCCACATTGCTCTCGTAGCGGACGATATTCTCCTGCAACGAACGCAACAACCGCTTGGCATGCTCCGGAGTCAGGATGATGCGACTCTTGACCCGCGCCTTCTGCACCCCGGGAAGCACCGTCGCAAAATCGATGATGAACTCCGAGGTCGAGTGCGATATGATCGCCAGATTCGAGTAGTGACCCTGGGCCACCGCATCGTCCAACTCCAGGTCGATGCCGAATTGTTTCATCTCTGCCATATCCTTCGGATAATTGGTTTTCTGCAAAAATAACCGCTTTCTGGATCCGATATGCATGCCCGAAGCCAAAGTTTTCGATATTTTATCAACAGTCGGCTCCCGCAGGACCGCCCTCCCCCTCCTTTTTTTGGCGCTCTTGCTTCGGATATGACGCCTTTTTCGTATCTTTGCCTCAGAAAACTGTATGCCGGAAAATGACCTTCGAGATCGTTGAAACCCTCTTCCGCGGGATCTGCGTGGGCATCGCAGCGTCCATCACCGTCGGCCCCGTGGCCGTACTGTGCATTCAGCGTACCCTCTCCAAAAACCGTCGTTCCGGAATCATTTCCGGAATCGGCGTCGCCTGCGCAGATACATTCATGGCCATGGTCGCCCTGTTCTTCTACTCGATGCTCCAGGCACAGATCGAACAGTACGACACCCTGCTGAGAGTCATCGGAGGAATCTTCGTCGTTATCGTCGGCGTCTTCATCTTCGCACAGAACCCCGTCCCACAGATCCGCAGAAACCGAGCCGGAAAAACATCCCTCTGGCAGGACTTCGCTTCCATATTCGGACTCACCATCGCAAACTTCATCATGGTGATCCCCTATATCCTCGCATTCTTCGCCGTATTCAAAATCTCCGAAGGGGAAATGACCGACCATACCGTCGGCGGATTCTTCCGAGCCCTGTTCGTCATCGCCGGGTTCTTCTGCGGAGCCGCAGCATGGTGGACATTCCTCGCCTGCGTCATCAACCTCTTCCGCCGAAGATTCAGACCCCGGCACATGCTAACCATCAACCATGTCGCCGGAATCATCATCGGCATTCTCGGTATTTACACCATATTATCCACCTTCTTTGACATCTTCCCAAATGTCGGACACTAAATCCAAAAACAAAATCATAATCGCCGTCGACGGCTTCTCCTCCTGCGGAAAAAGCACCTTCGCCAAGGCCATCGCCGCCCGCCTGGGATACATCTTCATCGACACCGGCGCCATGTATCGCGCCGTAACACTCTACGCACTCTCCCACGGCGCAATCCGATCCGGAATCGTAGACGAAGAGGCCGTCGTGAAACTCCTCGCCGAAATCTCGATCACCTTCCGCTTCAATCCCCAGCGCGGCGCCAGCGACATCTATGTCAACGGAGATCTGGTCGAAGGAAAAATCCGCACGATCGAGGTCTCGAACTGCGTCAGCCAGGTCAGTGCCATCCCCGAAGTGCGGCGGAAACTCGTCGCCATGCAGCAGGAGATGGGACAACGACGCGGCGTGGTGATGGACGGCCGCGACATCGGGACCGTCGTCTTCCCCGACGCCGAACTCAAACTCTTCATGACCGCCGACCCCGCCGTGCGGGCCCAGCGCCGATACAAGGAGCTCCGGGAGAAGGGAATGGAGGTCTCGCTCGAGGAGATCGAACGCAACGTCCGCGAACGGGACCGGGCCGACATGAGCCGCGCCGTCTCGCCGCTCCGCCAGGCCGAAGATGCCATCGTCCTGGACAACAGCCATATGACCGTCGAGGAGCAGATGACGTGGTTCCTGGAGAAATTCGCCGAAATCACCGCACGCCGGGCCGAATGCTGAGAGGCCACCGCGCGGAAGGGAAACCACTACGGGGTAAAAACGACCATCATGCGTATCGAAATAGACGACAAATCGGGCTTCTGCTTCGGCGTGGTCCGAGCCATCACCCAGGCCGAAGAGGCTCTGGCGGAGGGAGGAACGGTCCATTCGCTCGGCGACATCGTGCACAACCGCATCGAGGTCCAGCGTCTCGAGCGGTTGGGGCTGAGGACCGTAACGCACGCCGAAATGCCGGCAATCGCCGGCGGGCGGCTGCTGATCCGCGCACACGGAGAACCCCCGACCACCTATGAAGAGGCACGGAAGTTGGGGATTCGGGTGATCGATGCCACCTGTCCGGTCGTGGCACGGCTCCAGCGTCGCGTCATGCAGGCGCACGAGGAGATGCGCCCGCTTGGCGGACAGGTCGTGATCCTCGGAAAGCGGGGACATGCCGAGGTCGTGGGTCTCACGGGGCAGGTCAACGATCCCACGATCGTGATAGAAAGCACGGAGGACCTGCGGCTTATCGACTTCGCACGGCCGATCCACTTCCTCTCCCAGACGACCCAGAGCATCGCCCTCTTCGAGGAGCTCGGGAATGAAATGAAGCGCCGTGCAGCCGATCCCGGACTGGTGCGCATCGACGACACGATCTGCCGGCAGGTCGCCAACCGAGAACAGTATCTCACGGAGTTCGCCGCAAGGTTCGACGTCGTGATCTTCGTCTGCGGACGCAAATCCTCGAACGGAAAGGTCCTTTCGGAGGTGTGCCGCAGGGCCAATCCCCGGACCCGGGTCGTCGAGGAGGCCGACGAACTCGAACCCGGATGGTTCGAAGGGGCCGCAAACGTCGGAATCTGCGGTGCAACCTCCACTCCGAAGTGGCTCATGCAGCAGGTCGCAGAGGCCGTCCGGCAGATGACCGGCACAGCATGACCGCCCGCCGCAGCCCGTCCAAAACTGTCCGAAAACCGTCTGAAAGCC
>CALUIG010000116.1 GCA_944320625.1 uncultured Alistipes sp. | reverse complement strand
TCGGTCACGATACCCATCTTCGTAGCCTGGTCGGCCTTGAGGCAGATGGTCATCGAGGCACGGTCTGCTTCGCTGAGCTTGTCGCGTTCAGCAGCGACGAAGTCCAGAATATCCCGGGTGGTTTTGTACGAATCGTTCAGCTGGATGCGGGGCGCGGTACCGAACTTTGCCTGCATCGACAGGGAGGGGGGACCGATGTGGATGAAGCTGACGAGGGATTTTTTCTCGAGCTTCTGTACTTCGGTTGCCTCCGGGAGCTTGTATCTCACGAGCAGTTCCTGATCCCGCATGGTCGTGGAGACCATGAAGAAGAAGAGGATCATGAAGATCACGTCGGGAAGCGAAGCCGTCGAGATACCGGGCAAACTCTTGTTGCCCTTCTTTTTCATTACTGCCATGGCTTACTTACCTTTTGATGTTACGTGGTTCTGCTTCCGAAATCTTCAGAGGCACTGCTTTCGAGATCGCATTCCGCTGATCTTCGGGGAGGTCCGCGAACTTGGCGCCGAACTTGCGGATTGCCACCTCGTCACGAACCTCGTTGAAGGCCCGGGTGAGTTCGTTCTGCACCATGATGTAGGACTGATAGTTCGTATCGCGGGTTGTCTGCAACGAGATCACGCCCTCGCTGACGGGATATACCCATTTGCTTCCGTCGGTGAGTTCAATCTCCTTGTCGATCCGCTCGGGCAGGTTGGGATCGTCCATCGGGTTAACGATGAACTCCTTGGCCCGCTCCTTGAGCTGGCTGAGGTCGATCGGCTCCTGCTTGCCGGATGCTCCCGCCATGATGTCGCCTCTACCGTTGATGAATACGAGGAAGAGGTTGCGCTCCTTCACCTTGACCTCCTCCTGCTGTTGGTCTTCGGGAGGCATGGGGGGAAGCATACGCGCGATACCCGTGTCGGTATTCATGGTCGTGGCGACCAGGAAGAAGATCAGCAACAGGAAGGCGATGTCGGCTTGAGAACCAGCGTTGATGTCTGGAGTTTTTCTTTTATCTATTGCCATTGCCTTTTCTGTTTCTGCTATTTGAATGCTCCCCAGATTTCAGTGGCTACGGCCGTAACGAAGGCGGCGACGAAAGCGACATAGGTCACGAGGATGCTCGCTTCGGTGATGACGGTTTCGCTGTGGCCGAAGAATCCGTTATTCTGGAGGTCTACGATATTGATCGTGTGTCCGGCAGCATAGAAGTAGGACACGCCGACGACAATGATGACCAATGCCAGGGAGATGATTGCCCCCTTGACACCTGCCGGGTTTTTGATCATTCCGAAGATGGCGCAGAAGAGTGCGGCAGCGATGGCGGCTACAAAGAGGAAGTAGCCCCACATGAGGTTTGCGCTGATCGCAGCATCCGAGCCACCGGTGGCAATCGCGTAGACCAGGAGGACTATCGTGATGACCATCAGAACGCCCAGCAATATGTTCATTATTTTTTTCATGATTGCTAATGACTTTTAACTGCGTTCGATTATTTCTTGTTGTAAGCCGTCAGGATGTCCATCAGGGTGATGGAGGAGTCCTCCATTGCATTTACGAGCGAGTCGATCTTTGCAATGATGTAGTTGTAGAACAGCTGAAGAATAACCGCAGCGATAAGACCCATGAGGGTGGTCAGAAGGGCGACCTTGATACCACCGGCCACGAGCGTCGGGCTGATGTCACCGGCAGCCTGGATGGCGTCGAATGCGTCGATCATACCGACGACGGTACCCATAAATCCGAGCATCGGGCTGAGGGCGATGAAGAGGCCGATCCATGAGAGGCCCGATTCCATCTGGCCGGTCTGTACGGAGCCGTAGGAAACGACGGCTTTTTCTACCGAGTCGAGACCCTGGTCGTAGCGGTCGAGGCCCTGGTAGTAGATCGAAGCGATGGGGCCACGGGTGTTGCGGCAAACCTCTTTTGCAGCCTCGATACCGCCGTTCTTGAGAGCCTCCTCAACGGCAGCGGAGAGTTTCTTGGCGTTGATGGTCGAGAGCGACAGGAAGAGGATACGCTCGATAGCGACGGCCAGACCGATTACCAAGCAGAGCAGGATCGGGAGCATCCAGCCCCAACCACCCTCGAGGAACTTCTGCATCAGCACGTGGTGCATGCTGTCACCGGCAATCTGAGTTTCGGCAACAACCGTTTCGGCTGCGGCTGCGGCATCCTGCGCGAAGGCACTAACGGTACCCAGTACGGAGAGGGCAACCGACGGAATCAAAAAGAGTTTTTTCATAGTAGTGTTGGATAAGATTAGATTTGATTAGTTGATTTATTTGTTTGTGTCTTTTTATGGTTTCTTCGGTTGCGGGTGTCCGGGAATGGTTTTCCGGGGCCTTTTTCTGTGGTTTTTTTATGGGTTAAAAATTTGTCAAAGCTTTATTTTTTTCGCATTTCAGGCGTCTGCGGGTTCTGTTTTCTGGATCCGCAAGGCCCTGAAACGCGGTTTTCGCACGCTTGCCATTTCTCCGAAACAGGGCTTCGGAAATCTGGCAATCGGCTGTCAATCAATCATTTCACCTGGTTTTACCGGTTCGTTCCCGGGGGTCTTCCCTCGGATACGGACATATTAGCAGTGCGAAATATAGGAAAAAAAATCGTTTCGTGCAACGTCTCAGGGCGTAAATTCTCCTCGCAGGGGTTTGCGCAGCAGGGCCCGGGTCTGTTCGTCGGGGAGTCCGAGCCCGAGGACGTACATGAGTTTGGTCACGGCGGCCTCGGAGGTCATGTCGTAGCCGCAGAGCACACCGGTTTTCTGGAGTCGGAGTCCCGTTTCGTAGAGTTCCATCGAGACCCGTCCTCCGCCGCACTGCGTGATATTGAGCAGGATGATCCCGCGTTCGACGGCCTCCTTGAGGAGGTTCAGGAAGCGTTCCGAGGTCGGGGCGTTTCCGGCCCCGTAGGTTTCGAGCACCACGGCCCGCAGGCCCGGAGCGGCGAACATGGCGCGGAGCATCTCCACGCCGAGTCCGGGGAAGAGTTTGACGAGTTCGATTCCGCCCGAGAGGTGCGAGGCGATGCGGAGTTTGTCGGAGACTTCCGCGGGCTGGAGGATAGCCGGGAGGTTGTAGGCGATGTTGACACCGACCTCGGCCAGCGGCGGGTAGTTGTACGAGCGGAAGGCACTCAGGGCCTCGGCGCTGCGCTTGGTGGTTCGGTTGGCGCGGAAGAGCCGGTTCTGGAAGTAGAGCGACACTTCCGGCACGACGGGATGCCCGTCGATGCGGGCTCCGGCGATTTCGATCGCCGTGATGAGGTTTTCGCGTCCGTCGGTGCGGAGTACGCCGATGGGGATCTGGCTGCCGGTGAATACCACGGGTTTGGCGAGGTTTTCGAGCAGGAAACTCAGGGCCGAAGCGGTATAGGACATGGTGTCGGTTCCGTGCAGGACAACGAATCCGTCGTAACGGGCGTAGTTGTCGCGGATGAGTTGGGCCAGGGCGATCCAATGGGCGGGTTCGACGTTCGAGGAGTCGATCACGGGGTCGACCGTATGGACGTCGATGTCGACGTTGAGGCGTTTGAGCGAGGGGAACTCCTCGTAGATGCCGCTGAAGTCGAACGGGACGAGAGCCCCGGTGGCGGCGTCGGTCTTCATGCCGATGGTACCGCCCGTGTAGATGATCAGAATGGAGGATCGCATATCGTTCATGGAATTCTTTTTCCGTTGTTTCGGGGATTTTCAGAGGTCTTGTTTCCCGTTCCGTCCGCAGCCGTTTCGTCGAGGGCCTCGACGAGAAAACTCACGGGACGGAATCCGTCGTTGCACGAGAGCAGGGCCGAGGCCGGATTCTTCATCCATCCGTCGTAGAAGTCCGTGGCTCCGTGTGCCAGGGCCATGACGAAGGGCGAGAGAGTCTGCCAGGCGCTTTCGCACAGCCCTTCGGGCTTCTGCCAACCCTCCGTCACGAAGACCTGCCCCTCCTGCATGTCGCAGGCGTGTTCGATCGGGTTTTCGTACCGTGCGATCAGATCCCGGTGGCAGACTTTGCGGAGAACGGTGATTTTGATGCGTTTCATGGTTCGGACGGGGAGGATTCAGCGTTTTTTGCGGGGAACGTTCCTCCGAACAGGCGTTCGGCATTGGCCGTTGTGGCTTCGGCTACCTCTTCGGGCGAGAGCCCCTTCCGTTCGGCGACCTTTTCGCAGACGTAGCGGATGTAAGCCGATTCGTTGCGCTCGCCCCGGTGGGGAACGGGCGTCAGATAGGGGCAGTCGGTTTCGAGGACGAGGTCCCGCAACTCCATTTCGCATACGACCTCCGCGAGCCGGCTCTTCTTGTAGGTCACGACACCTCCTACCCCGAAGAGGAATTCCCCGCAGGCTTTCAGTTCACGATAGGTTTCGATACCGTCCGAGAAGGCGTGGAAAACGCCCCGGAGTCCCCGTCCGCGGAATGTGCGGATCAGATCGACGGTTTCGGGCCATGCGTCGCGCGTGTGGACGGCGATCGGAAGCCCGTATTGCAGGGCCAGTTCGATCTGGCGGCGGAACGCTTCGGTCTGCTCTTCGCGGAAATCCCGGCTCCAGTAGAGGTCGAGCCCGATCTCTCCCACGGCGCAGAAGGGTGGAATTCCTTCGGGAGGCCGCTGCAGATAGTGCTTCACGAGAGCCAGTTCTTCGCGCCAGCGGGGGTTGTCGTTCACCGATGTGGGGTGTAGTCCCATCATTGGAATGCAGCGGTCCGGATGACGGCGGCAGAGGTCGAACAGCCGTCCGTGGCTTTCGGAGTCGATGGCCGGCAGCAGGAGTCGTCGGACCCCTTCGGCCGCAGCCCGTGCGAAGGCCTCTTCGCGGTCGTTGTCGAAAGCCTCGTCGTAGAGATGGGAGTGTGTATCGGTCAGATTCATAGTTTCATGTATCGGTTCCCGGGGAGTTGCCGGATGGCTCCCGAGAGTTCGAGTCCGATGAGCAGGGCGGTGAGTTCTCCGGGGTCCGTACCGCTTTTTTCCGCGAGGGTTTCGAACGGCAGCGGATCGTTGTTTTGGAAGCAGGCCAGGAGCCGTGTTTCGGCGGGAGTCAACTCCGGGGTCGGAACTTTGGCGTGCAACGATTCGGGATTTATATCCAGATCCCACATCAGTTCGCGGATGATGTCGTCGGCACTCATGACTAATTGAGCCTTCCGGTTGCGGATCAGGTGGTTCGTTCCGGCCGAAGATCTGTCGGTGGCACGTCCCGGAACGGCCATTACCGTTCGATTGTAGGCATCTGCACAGTGTGCGGTAAAGAGCGATCCGCCGCTGTCGGGAGATTCGACGATAACGCACCCGGCGCTCAGTCCGGCGATGATACGGTTGCGGGCGAGGTAGAAGTTCCCGTTCTGCTTGGATTGCGAGTGGAGTTCGGAGACGAGGGCTCCGCCGTGTTCGAGGATGTCTCGGGCAACCCCGGCGTGCTGTACGGGTGTCACCCCCGGGAGGGCATTGGCCAGGACGGCAATGGTGGGGATATGGGCGGCAAGAGCGGCCCGATGGGCTGCGACATCGATTCCGAAAGCCAGTCCGCTGACGATGCAGAGTCCGGGGATTCGTTCGGCGAGTCCTTCGACCAGTCGGTTGCACATCGATTGTCCGTAGGGTGTTGCGCGTCGGGTTCCGACCATGGACAGGCAGTGGGATTTGAGGACTTCGGGCTCTCCCAGCAGATAGAGGACGGAGGGATAGTCCGGCATTTCGCGCAGCAGGGGTGGATATTCGGGTTCGGATGCTGCGATGATTCGGATTCCGTTTCGTTGACAGTAGAGGATTTCCCGGTCTGCGGGGGCAAATCCCAGTTTACGGAGGATATTCCGGGCAATTTCGGGTCGGAGCTGGGCTTTTTCGACGAGTTCGTCTGCGGATGCCGCGAAGATGCTCCGCGCATCGCCGAATATTTCGAGCAGATGCACGGCGCCTTTCACGCCGATTCCGGGAGTCATTTGGAGGGCAATATCCTCGATTGTCATGTCCACGAAAGCAAATCGGGAATAAAGTTAGCTATTTTTAGGGGAATAACGAGCAATTCGTGGGAAAATGGATGAAAGTTGTCGGTAAGTTTTGGTAGAAACGGAAAAGTTTGTATATTTGCACTCCGATGCACCGGCATAGATTTCCGCCGACTTCGTGATTGGGGTGTTTTTGGGGGGTGTGGTTCCTTCCGGAGCACTTTGATGAGAAAGGAGATGGGGGGTGTTTGGGAGAGGTGCATGAGAAATGGTCTGATGGCCGAGTGGCTAGGCAAAGGTCTGCAAAACCTTGTACAGCGGTTCGAGTCCGCTTCAGACCTCAA
>CALUIG010000115.1 GCA_944320625.1 uncultured Alistipes sp. | reverse complement strand
CGCATCGTCTGGAACGACCACACGGGAAAGGTCGTCGACGGCCATGAAATGACGACCTACGACACCTGGACGATGTCGTTGCAGGCCGATGACGTGGTGCTGGAAGGCATTACGGTCGAAAACGATGCCGGGCGCGTCGGGCAGGCCGTGGCGCTCGAAACCCGCGGCGACCGCATCCGGATCGACCGCTGCCGTTTGGTCGGCGATCAGGATACCTTCTTTACGAAGGGGTATGTCTCGCGGGTCTACGTCACGGATTGCTGGATCGAGGGGACGACCGACTTTATCTTCGGTCCGTCGATCGTGCTCTTCGACCGCTGCCGGATCCACGGCAAGGCCGACAGTTTCCTGACCGCCGCGTCGACCACCGAGCGCAATGCCTACGGTTATGTCTTTCGGGATTGTCGCGTCACCGTCGATCCGGCGGTGACGAAACTCTATCTGGGACGTCCCTGGAAATCGACGGCCCGGACGGTGTGGATCCGTTGCGAACTGCCGGCGGAGATCCGTCCCGAGGGGTGGTGCGACTGGCACGACGCGGCCCGCAAGGGCGATGTCTACTACGCCGAATACGGTTGTACGGGCCCGGGTGCGGACCGTTCGGGACGTGTGGCGTGGTCGCGCGCGCTCTCCGATGACGAGGCTGCAACCTATACGCTGGAGCGTATTTTTGCCAAAAAGACCGGTTCGGAGGCCTTTCGTGACGATTGGCGCCCTACGGAGGTGGCAACGGAAAGAGAGTGACCGTCGGGGTGCGGGGATGGCCGGTCCCCGGAACTCGAAAAAAGCAACCGGACCTTCCGATCTGTGGAGGGTCCGGTTGTTTTATGTACCGGGGCAGCAGCCTATGCCTTTTCGCGGATGGCCCGCAGACGGTGGGTCATGAAGTATTGCAATACGCCCCGCAGGAACATGTAGAGCGTGAAGGCCAGCCAGAGGGCGTTGTTGCCGATCCACGGCCGCAGGGTGTAGAAGAGGAGGAAGTAGGCGGCCGTGGCCCAGAACATCGAGTTGCGCATGACGCGCGTCTCGGTGGCACCGACCATGATGCCGTCCATGATGAAGGGCATGGCCGAGGCTACGGGGATCAGGATGATCCAGACGATGTAACGCCCGGCGAGTTCGACGATCCGCGGAGTGTCGGGGTTTGCGTGGTCGACGAACAGCCCCACCAGCTCGCGCCACCACACGAGATAGATCCCCACGAAGACGACCGATACGAGCGTACCCCAAAGCAGGCAGCGGTGCAGGCACTCGCTGAGCGATGCCCGGTCGCGGGCCCCGATGAAGCGTCCCGTGAGGGCTTCGGCGGCGTAGGCGAATCCGTCGTTCATGTAGGAGAAGAGCGTGAAGAGCTCCAGCAGCAGGGCGTTTACGGCCAGCAGCGTGTGGTCCTCCATGCGGGCCGAGGCACCGGTGAAGAAGGTGTAGACGGCCACGATGCAGAGCGTGCGGAGGATGATGTCGCGGTTGATGACGAAGAAGCGCCGCAGGGGCTTCACGTCCAGGACCTCCGACCAGCGGATCGAGGTCAGCAGTGACCGGTATTTGGCGATGAGCAGCAGTGTGGCCAGCCCCACGCCGCACCACTGTGCCACGACCGAGGCCCAGGCGATGCCGACGATTCCGAGATCGAGCCCGAAGGCAAAGGCAAGGCTGCAGCAGAGGTGGATCAGGTTGACCGTCACGGCCGTGATCATCGGGAAGAGGGCATTCTGCATGCCGGTGAACCATCCGTTGAATCCGAAGAGGAGGATGCCCGCGGGTACAGCCCAGATGCGGGTGTAGAAGTAGGCGCGGGTCATCTCGCCGCCGTTCATGGCCCAGAGGGCCAGTTCACCGAGCGGGTACTGGAGCAGAAGCATCACGCAACCCATGACCGCAGCCACCGAAAGTGCGCGGGCCAGCATGTTCGTACATTCACGGAAATTCCCGGCGCCGAAGGCCTGGGCCGTGAGGCCGCTGGTTCCCATGCGTACGAATGAACAGTTCCAGTAGATGAAGTTGAAGATCGACACGCCGATGGCCAGCGCGCCGATGGTCGCGGCGGAGTCCTCGCCCCAGTGTCCGGCGATGGCCGTCGAGACGATGCCCATCAGCGGTACGGTGATGTTCGAGACGATGTTCGGCAGTGCCAGGCGCAATATTTCGCGGTTCATCCTCATGGCGGGTGCAAAGATACGACAAAAGCGACGAAATTTCGGTCCGCGTCGTCTTTTTCTCGATTTCGGGCACGCAATGTGATGGAATCCGGAAAAATGGATTACCTTTGCCGCGCAAAATCATCTTATAGAGAAGATAGAAACATGAAAGATTCGAAAAACGACTCGACCCCGGTGCTCGAACGCTTCGCACGCGACAAGCGCAAACGTACCGTGATCGCTACGGCGGAGCGTGTCGAGCGTCGCCCGCGTTTGCAGCGTGATGCTGCCGATTCGGAGCAGCCGTCCCACCCGCAGCCCGAACGTCGGGCGTCGTACAATCCCCATTTTACGGCCGACAACCGGCCCCGATTTGAACATCCCCGCCACGACGACGGAGAGCGTTCGTCCCGATCCTTCGGCGAGAAACCCCGCTTCGGCGAACACTCGCGTTTCGAGGGCGAACGTCCGCGCCGTTCGTTCGGCGAGTCCGATAACCGCTACGATGAAGAACGTCCGCGCCGCTCGTTCGGCGAGCGCGGGAACCGTTATGAAGAGGATCGTCCGCGCCGTTCGTTCGGCGAGCGCGAGAACCGTTATGACGAGGATCGTCCGCACCGCTCGTTCGGTGAGCGCGAGAACCGTTATGACGAGGATCGCCCGCGTCGTTCGTTCGGAGACAAACCGCGTTTCGGAAGCGACCGTTCCCGCCGGGAGGAGGGTGATCGTCCGCAGCGCACCTACGGTCCGAAGGGTGCCAAACCCGCTTACGGAGAAAAACCGGCCGGGAAATTCTCCGATCGCAAGGGCGGCAAGTTTGCGGGGAAATCCGCAGAGGGCCGTTCCTTCGAAAAGCGCCCCCGCAAGGGTGCCGAGAAACCGGTGGCCTATCCGAAGTACGATCCGGCGGTGCAGACCGGCGAGATGCGTCTGAACCGTTTCATCGCCCAGTCGGGCATCTGCTCGCGGCGCGAGGCCGACGACTTCATCCTGGCCGGAGTGGTTTCGGTCAACGGCAAGGTCGTTACCGAACTCGGCACGAAGGTCCTTCCGACCGATGAGGTGCGTTTCAACGACGAACCGGTCCACGGCGAGAAGAAGGTCTACCTGGTGCTGAACAAGCCCAAGGGATATGTCACGTCGCTCGACGACCCGCATGCCGGGAAGACGGTGATGGAACTGGTCAAGGGGGCCTGCACGGAGCGTATCTACCCGGTGGGACGCCTGGACAAGAACAGCCTCGGACTGCTGCTCTTCACCAACGACGGCGACCTGACCAAGCAGCTCACGCACCCCTCCTACCAGAAGAAGAAGATCTATCAGGTGACCCTGGACAAGCCTCTGACGCGTGCCGACATGGACCGTATCGCCGAAGGCATCACGCTCGAAGACGGCGAGATCTTCGCCGACGAGATCTCCTACGTGAAGGAGAACAAACAGGAGATCGGCATCGAGATCCACTCGGGTCGCAACCGCATCGTGCGTCGCATCTTCGAGTTCCTGGGCTACACGGTGACCAAACTCGACCGCGTCTACTATGCCGGTCTGACGAAGAAGAATCTCAAACGCGGTGCCTGGCGTTTCCTGACCCGTGAGGAGGTCGAGCGCCTCAAGTCCGGACTCTACGAATAGGACCCGGTTCCCGGGATGGGCGGTTGACGCCTTCCCGTCGTCCGGAATGACGAAAAACCCGATACGGCGATTGCCGTATCGGGTTTTTTCATGATCCAGGGTCTTGTCGACCGGGTCAGTCGACCTTGAGGGCCCGCTCGATGGCCAGCAGCATGTAGCGATAGTGGTTTTTCATGCGCTCCGAGGCTCCCATGCCGAGAGCCCGCCGATAGCGTCGTTGCATTTCGAGCAGCATCTCATAGTGGGTATAGTCCGTGGCCGGTTGGACCCGGAAGGCGATCGACCGCAGGGGGCGGACACCTCCGACCTCCTCCGGAGCGGCTCCCGACAATGACCCGGAAAGACGCGATTCGCGGAGAAGACGGGCCATGTCGGGGGCCGGGTCGGCGAAGGCCGTAACCCGCTTGCGGACGGGTTCCAGTACGCCGGCTTTCCGGATGACGTTGATCAGCAGCAGCCGCTGCATGGCGAGGTTCGCATCGGTGGACTCGCGTCCCGCGACTACGTCGCGCAGAATGTAGTCGCACAGTTCGTTCATGGCATCCGCCTGCGTGTAGGGATCGTCCGACTTCGAGGCGCTCAGGTCCAGTGTCGAGAGGCTCTTGAAAATCACCTCGCTGAGCATCTCCTGACAGTATTCACCCAGCGACACCACCTCGATCACATCCTTGTTCAGACGGTCGTTGTCGAGCCACGACATCTCCTCAAGGCGCTCGAGCATGAAACGCAGCGCCCGGCGTTGCCGCTCACGCGGCACCGAGACGTAGGTCGGCAGGGGATCGTTTCCGTACTTTTCGTTCAGATAGATGCCTCCGAGATTGGCCGACACGCTCACGAACGAGTAGTAGAGCTGGTTCATCACGCTGGCCTGTACGAGCGAGCGGAACGTGTAGTCCTTGTCCTCCGAGCCGATCCATTCGTCGGCGTGCTTCATGACATAGGCGTAATTGGCAAATTCGTACTCGGCCGTGCGGACCGGGTCGTCCCCCAGATTGTAGGGCATGGCCCGCGGGTCGAGAGCCACGGCCACCGGAGTCGGCGTATAGAGGTACATCGGGTCGTCGCGGTGGATGGCGATTCGGCGATCGAGTTCCGGAATCTCCTCCTCGGGGGTTGCGGCTCCGGCCACCGGACGGTAGAGCCAGTCGACGACATACTCGTCGTAGACTCCCGGTCGCTCCTGCATCAGTACTACACCGCGCTCCTTGTCGCCGGGTTGTGCGACGAAGTTGTAGGGCAGGGCATCCATGATGGATGCCGAGATGCCGTAGCGTTGGGTGAACGAGGGTGAGCGCAGCGAATCGGTCGGTATGGCTTGCGATCCGGCATAGTTGACCGCCAGACCCAGACAGGCTCCCGTATGGCGGGCCACGTCGGAGGACAGGGCCCGGGCAAAGAGTGCGGGCGAGAGTTTCACGTGGCGGGCCTCGGGTTCGACGGCTCCCAACTGGACGAAAAGATCCGTGCGGATCCGGGTTGCAACGTTGTGCGGGATGCAGATCGTGGCACTCAGGATCTCCCCGCTGCGCGGATCGACGCGGGTGCTGCTCGAGAGGCTTTCGCCCATCGTACTGGCGTACTTGATGCACGAGAACTTGATGTCATTGGGATCGAACGCCGGGTCCTCCTTCGGATAGGGTTTCACCTGCAGGACGTTGCGGTATCCGATTCGTTCGAAGGCGGCGTTCCAGCTCAGCACGCCCTTGCGGATGGCGTCGTACCACCCTGCGGGGAAGGTATCGTCGACATAGAAGACGATCGGGTGTTCGGGCTCGGAGAGCCGTCCGGCCGCGAAGGCTTCCGGATCGGCCGGTTGCAGGTTCCAGCGGCAGGCGTAGTAGATCTCCCGGGCCTGCTGCTCCTGATCGCTGTAACGGGTGAATGCCGCCGGGACCGTCCCGATGCGGGCGTCGCACAGCCGCGGGCGCATCGTCTCCCGGGGCAGCAGCATCAGCGAACGCCGGGCCAGAGCCGTGAAGGGGGTATCCTGCTGGACGAGGTAGCCTCCGAACCGGGTCGTCAGGGTGAACGAGAGCGAACTGAGCACCGAAACGTTGTCGGCAAAGGCCTCCACACCGCTCAGCAGCGAGCATCCGGCGACGTATTTCACCGTTGTGGCGAGGAATCCGCCGAAACTGTTGATGCCATAGGGATCGTGGGGCCGCATGGCCGGATCGCCGCTCACGAAGAACGATGTGGCCTCGAAGACCGACGAGCCGTCCGGTGCCTTGCACTTCACCGGGAACGAGGCGATCAGCGGAGCGATGTTGCTGCGGCGTACGGCGCGTTCCATCAGCGAGTCACCCTCGACCAGCACGTCGGACCGAACCCGGCGCAGGCAGATGAGTGAGTCTTCGCGCGTGAAGGTCACGTGCAGCGGCACGCCGGGCTGTTGTCCGGCGAATCCCTCGCCGGGGTCGGAACTCTCCTCGATGGTCGTGCCCAGGAGCATTTCACGCCCGAGCAGCGAGTCGGGGAGTTCGATGTAGAGTTTGTTCCCTTCGAACATGTGCAGCGTCAGGAACCCCCGGGCCGTAGTCACCCGTTT
>CALUIG010000114.1 GCA_944320625.1 uncultured Alistipes sp. | reverse complement strand
CCGGCAGTCGGACTGTCGGCAACCGCTACATCAGCCCCATGCGTTTGCGGGCAAATGGCATGACCCATGCCGGGGACTGTTGCCGCGACAGCAGATCGCGCATCTGCTCCATGTAGGGCTCCGTATGGCGGAAATAGGCTTTCAGACCCTCGCAGAGCGAGTTCTTGCGGCAGCCGTCGGCTCCCGTTTCGAAACGGTGCTTCGGGCATTCGCCCCGGCATGCAAAATAGTATTTGCAGCGCAGACACTCCGCTGGCAGGGCATTGCGCTTGGCAAGTCCGAAGTCGCGTCGTTTCTTCGAACGGTAGATTTCGGACAGCGGGGTCTCCCGGATGTTGCCCAGCAGGTATTCGGGATAGACGAAGTGGTCGCACGAATAGACATCGCCGTTGTGTTCGACGACCAGCGCGTCTCCGCACGTCTCCCCCATCGAGCAGACCCCCGGCTGTACACCGCACCACTGTGCCAGTGTGGCGTCGAACATCTGCACGAAGGTCCGGCCCACGTCGCTCACAACCCATTCGTCGAAGATGTCGCACAGGAAGCGTCCGTAGCCTTCGGCCGTGACGGACCACTCGGCCAGCCGTGCTCCCTCGCGGTCGGGCGAGACGATCAGCGGACGGTGGAAACCCTCGATGTCGACCACGTGCTCCACGGCCGGCAGGAACTGCATGTAACGGCTGTGGACCGTATCACGGAAGAAACGGTAGATCTCCGCACCGCGCCCTTCGCAGAGGCGGTTCACGACGCTCAGCGTGTTGTACTCCACGCCGCTGTGTTGAAAGAGGTCGATCGTCTGCATCACCCGCTCGAAGGTTGGCCGGCCGCCTTTTGTCACGCGGAACGAGTCGTGGATCTCCTGCGGACCGTCGAGCGAGATGCCCACCAGAAAGTTGTTCGCGGCGAAGAGGTCGCACCACGCTGCGTCGACCAGCGTACCGTTGGTCTGCAACGTGTTCTCGATCCGTTTGCCGTTGGCATACTTTTCCTGAAGGGTCATCGCTTTCCGGTAGAAATCGAGTCCCAGCAGCAGGGGTTCTCCGCCGTGCCAGCAGAACTGTACGACGTCGACCTGGTTGGCTTCGATATACTGGCGGATGTAGAGTTCCAGCAATTCGTCGCTCATCACCGCCTGGCGGCCTCCGTACTGGACGGCCTTGTCGAGGTAGTAGCAGTAGTGGCAGTCGAGGTTGCAGGTCGAGCCGGCGGGTTTGAGCATCGTCATGAAGGCAACCGGTCCCACCTGCTTTTCGGCATCCCGGAAGGTGAAAATATCCTTGTTTTTCATCGTAAGATCGCGTTTACGGAGAATTCCGGATTTATTTCGACAAATATAGGGAAAAAAAAGCCCTCAGCCCCTATAAAAAGCACTATCTTTACCTTCCGAAATCACGCTTTATACGATGAACCTGCGGAAAACGGCTGTTTTGGGCGGACTGGGACTGCTCCTCGCTTCGGGGATAAAGGCCCAGTCGGGCGGCGTCCGCTTCCGGGTTGCCGACCGGGCCACCCGCGAGGCGGTCATCGGAGCCGTTGCCGAATTGCGCAGCCGCACCGATTCGCTTGCCTCACCGCTTTACACCGCCTCGGGAACAGACGGAAGCGGTGTGTTCCAGCATGTCCCGGCTGGCGACTACCGGTTGACCCTCACCTCGTTGGGATACGATTCGCTGCGCCACGACCTGAAGGTCGGAACAGCCGTTGTCATGCTCGACTCGCTGTGGCTTACCTCCCGTGCCGAAGCCATCGACCGGGTGGTGATCGAGACCCCGGCCCTGCGGTCGTCGGTCCACGGCGATACGCTCTCCTACCACGCCGCAGCCTACAAGGTCGCATTCGGGACCGACGCCGGATCGCTTCTTTCGAAGATGCCCGGACTGGAGATCGACGACGGGGGCATTGCCGCACAGGGTCGCTCCATCCAGCGGGTCTATGTCGACGGACGCGAATTCTTCGGGAACGACGTCATGTCGGCCGTACGCAACATTCCGGCCGACATGATCGAGAGCATTGAAATCTTCAATACCCAGGGGGACCAGGCTGAATTCACGGGTGTGGATACCGGTGAGGGGTTCACCGCCCTGAATATCGTCACACGCCCCGACAAGCGCCGCGGCGCTTTCGGACGGATCTACGCGGCCTACGGGATTCCCGACAAGTATATCGGAGGCGGGAATGCCAATATTTTCAATAACGACTGCCGCATCACCGTCATCGGACTGGTGAACAACGTCAGCCGTCAGAACTTCTCCTTCGAGGACATCCTCGGGACCACCGAGGAGACGAACGGCGCCACGGCAAACAAGAATTTCATGGTCAAGCCTCTGGCGGGGATCTCGGCGGTTCAGGCCCTGGGGGTCAATTACAGTGATGATTGGGGTACGAAGGCCAAAATCACGGCCAGTTACTTCTTCAACCGGACCGACAACCACAACCTCAGTCAGACCGAAAAGCAGAGCTTCACGTCGACCGACAAGCTGGTGCTCTACGATGATGAGAGTTCGTCGCAGGCCCTGAATCTCAACCACCGGTTCAATTCGCGCATCGACTACAAAATAAATCCGTCCCACTCGCTGATGATGCGTACGTCGTTCAGTTTCCAGGACAACGACAACCGGAGCGAACTCCTCAGCCGGACGGACAACCGGTTCTCCGAGGAGGACATCCGGTTCGTCTACCGGCGCCACAACTTCAGCGACAACGACGTCCGTGGATTCAACCTCTCGAACCAGCTGACCTACCGCTACCGCCTGCCGGGCAAGATGTCCCAGAATCTTACCTTCGGGGTTGGAGGCAGTTACCGCGGGAACGAGCAGTTGAACCGGCCCCGGCAATACACCTTCCGGGACCCGGACGACACGGCGTGCGATACGACCGACTACTCCTCGCGCAACATCACGCGCACGGACCGCGACCAGCCGAGCTGCCAGCTCTACGGGTCGGTCAACTATTCGCGGCTGGTGACCAAACGCTCGCGGTGGAGCCTCGAATACCGCTGCACCTATGCCGGATACAGCGTGGACCGCAACACCTATGTGCTGACCGACGAGAATACCTTCCCCGAGGAGCGCAACCCGAAACAGTCGGCCGAATACGACTACTCCTACCTGACCCACCGCATAGGGACAACCTATCAGTACCGGTTCCGGAACACCAAGGTCGCCGCGACGCTCTATTACCAGCATGCCGGATTCTCGGGAGACTATGCATTCCCCTATCCCGCGCAGACCGAAGCGGGATTCGACAACCTGACCTACAATGCCGTGGCGGATGTTGCCATCAACCGTAACAATACCCTGAAATTCAATGCTTCGGGGCGTACGTCGAATCCCCGGGCCACCGATCTGCAGAACATCGTCAACACGACGAACCGGCAGAACGTCGTGGCCGGAAATCCGGATCTCGTACCCATCTACACCCACCGCCTTTCGGGTCAGTACATCCGCACCAATCCCGCCAGGGGTCGAACCTTCACCCTCTCGGCCGAATTCTCCCTCAGCCCCAATACCGTTGCCGATTCGCTGGTGATCGACACGCCGGATTTCGTCATCGACGACGAGGGGACCCTTTTGGGAGAGGGCAATCAGTTCGTGCGTCCGGTCAACCTCTCGGGTTACCGGAATCTCCAGGCTCAGATCAACTACGGATTTCCGATACGCTGGCTGCGCTCGAACCTCAACCTGCGGGCGGGAATCTCCACGGGCCGGCTGCCGAGCATCATCAACGGCGTCAGTAACCGCCTCGCAAACAACGCTTACAACCTCGGGGCCGTGCTGGGCAGCAACATCTCCGAATCGGTCGATTTCCGGGTCAGCTATACCGGGAGTTATCAGGAGAGCCGCAACTCCTCGCAGGTGCGCTCCATCGACAACACCTATTTCAGCCAGCAGGCCCGTGCCGAGACGACCTTTGTGATCCGCAACCGTCTGGTCATCCGTGCCAATGCCGATTACGACTGTTATCGCGGGATTACCGATCCGTTCCTCGAGGAGCGGCTGATCTGCAACGTCCTGCTGGGTGTAAAACTCTTCCGGAACCGGCTCGGGGAGGTCAGTGTCGGAGTCAATGACCTGCTCGACCAGAACAGTACGACGTTCCAGCGTGCCGTGACCGGAACGACGCTTCGTTACGTGACGAATCAGGCCGTGGGGCGTTACGTGGTTTTTCAACTCACCTACAACCTCCGGATCTACAAACGGACCGGAATCCCGGGTCTGACGTCCCCCTCAACCCCCTGAAACGCAAAAAATCTCCAAAATGCTCGAAGAGATCATCTCCCGCCAGTTACAGATCGCCCTGCCCCGGGTCCAGGGAGCCGTCCGCCTGCTGCGCGACGGCGCCACGATCCCCTTCATCAGCCGTTACCGCAAGGAGGCTACCGGATCGCTCGACGAGGTGCAGGTTGCCGCGGTCAAGGAGCAGCTCGACCGTCTGACGGAACTCGAGGCGCGTCGGCAGACCATTCTCGCCACGATCGAGAGCCAGGGGGCTCTCACTCCCGAACTGCGCTGCCGGATCGAGGCGTGCTGGGATCCGACCGCTTTGGAGGATCTCTACCTTCCTTACCGACCCAAACGGCGCACGCGAGCCATGATTGCCCGGGAGCGGGGTCTGGAGCCGTTGGCCGATCTCCTGCAGGCGCAGCACTCCCGGGATTTTGCCCAACAGGCCCGACGTTTCGTCCGTTCCGACGTCCCGACTCCGGATGCGGCGATTGCCGGGGCGTGCGACATCGTTGCCGAACGCATCTCGGAGGAGGAGACGGCCCGAAATATGCTGCGCCGGCTCTTTGCCCGGGAGGGGATGGTTCGCTCGAAGGTCGTCAAGGGCAAGGAGCGTGAAGGGGTGAAGTACGCCGACTATTTCGATGCCGCGGCACCCCTGCGCAACATCTCCTCGCACCGTTATCTGGCCATGCGCCGCGGTGAGGAGGAGGGTTTTCTGCGGATTTCGGTCGACATCGACGCCGAACGATGTACGGCGGAGCTTTGCCGTCGCTTCATCCGCCCCGGATCGACGACCCGCAAGTGGATGGAGGCGACTGTTTCCGATGCGTTCAAACGGCTCCTGCGTCCTTCGATCGAAGGGGAGCAGCTGGCCGCGGCCAAGGAGCGGGCCGACGACGAGGCAATCCGGATCTTTGCCGAGAATCTGCGGCAGCTGCTGCTGGCTTCACCCCTGGGTCAGAAGCGTGTGATCGCCCTCGACCCGGGGTTTCGTACCGGTTGCAAGGTTGTCGTCCTCGATTCGCAGGGCAATCTGCTCCACCACACCGTCATTTATCCCCATCCTCCGCAGAGCCGTCGTGAGGAGGCTGTTGCCACGCTGAAAACCCTGGCTGCGCGTTATCGTACCGAGGCCTTTGCCGTCGGAGACGGAACGGCCGGGCGGGAGACGGAACAACTGGTTCGTTCGCTGGGACTGGAGGGTGTGGAGGTCTTTTCGGTGAGCGAGGACGGGGCGTCGGTCTACTCCGCATCGGCGACCGCCCGCGAGGAGTTTCCCGATCAGGATGTCACGGTCCGCGGGGCCGTCAGCATCGGTCGCCGGCTGATCGACCCGTTGTCGGAACTGGTCAAGATCGACCCCAAATCGATCGGTGTGGGGCAGTATCAGCACAGTGTCGACCAGACGAAGCTCCGCGACCGCCTGCATACCGTGGTCGAGAGTTGTGTGAACCGCGTGGGGGTGAATGTCAATACGGCCTCGAAACACATTCTGACCTATATTTCGGGCCTGGGTCCGGCGCTGGCCGAGAATATCGTTGCCTACCGTGCCGCTCACGGAGATTTCCCGAATCGGCGGGCGCTGCTCAAGGTGCCCCGGTTGGGAGCCAGAGCCTTTGAACAGGCTGCCGGGTTCCTGCGTGTTGTCGGAGGCGACAATCCGCTGGACAACAGTGCCGTGCATCCCGAGTCGTACCGTGTGGTCGAACGGATGGCTGCCGACCGGGGCGTGAGTGTCGAACGGCTGTTGGCCGACGGCGCGCTGCGGGCCGGGATCCGGCCCGGGGAGTATGTCGACGATCGGGTCGGGCTGCCCACGGTGAACGACATCCTCGAGGCGCTCGACAAACGCGGTCTCGATCCCCGCGAGCCGCTGCACGGCTTCGCCTTTGCGCCCGACATCCATACGATCGACGACCTCCGCTGCGGGATGCTGCTGCCGGGGATCGTCACCAACATCACGGCTTTCGGGGCCTTTGTCGACATCGGCGTCAAGCAGGATGGACTGGTCCACGTGTCGCAATTGGCCGATCGTTATGTCTCTTCGCCTGCGGAGGTGGTGCGGTTGGGGCAGCGGGTCGAGGTCCGGGTCGTCGGGATCGATCCGGTCCGCGGGCGGATTTCGCTTTCGATGCGGAGCCGGGAGGATGCGGCCCGGTAGGGCGGGGC
>CALUIG010000113.1 GCA_944320625.1 uncultured Alistipes sp. | reverse complement strand
CCTTACGCTCCCGTTCGAGATCCTTCTTGCGTTTGCCGAAGATCCGCTCCACATCCTCGGTGAAGACAACCTCCCGCTGCAGAAGCAGTTCGGCCAGCTCCTTCAGGCCGTCGCGGTGCTCCTTCAGGACCTGTTCGGCCATCCGGTAGGCCTCGTCGATCACCCGACGGGCCTCGGTATCGATCTGCTGCGCCGTCTGCTCGGAGTAGGGTTTCGTGAAGGACATGTCGCTCTGTCCGGTCGAATCGTAGTAGGACAACGTCCCCACCTGATCGCTCATGCCGTAGTAGGCCACCATGGCATAAGCCTGTTTGGTGACACGCTCCAGGTCGTTCAACGCCCCGGTCGATACCCGGCCGAAGGTCAGCTGCTCCGAAACCCGGCCGCCCAGCGTCGCAGCCAATTCATCCATCAACTGCTCGCGCGTGGTGATCTGCCGTTCCTCGGGCAGGTACCACGCCGCTCCCAGCGCCTTTCCCCGCGGGATGATCGTCACCTTGATCAGCGGACTGGCATTCTCCAGAATCCAGCTCACCGTAGCATGCCCCGCCTCGTGGTAGGCGATCACGCGCTTTTCTTCGTCGGTGATGATCTTGTTCTTGCGCTCCAGACCTCCGATAATCCGGTCGATGGCCGCCAGGAAGTCCTCCTTCGAGATGTATTTCTTGTTGTGGCGCGCCGCAATCAGCGCCGCCTCGTTGCAGACGTTGGCAATGTCGGCCCCCGAGAAGCCGGGGGTCTGGCGCGCCAGGAACGAACGGTCCAGGGCCGGATCGAGCTTCAGCGGCCGAAGGTGCACCTCGAAGATCTCCTCACGCTCCTTCACGTCGGGAAGGCCCACCTCGATCTGGCGGTCGAAACGACCGGCACGCATCAGCGCCTTGTCCAGGATGTCGGCGCGGTTCGTTGCGGCCAGCACGATCACCCCCGCATTGGTCTGGAAGCCGTCCATCTCCGTCAGCAACTGGTTCAGCGTATTCTCCCGCTCGTCGTTGCCCGAGAAGCCGGCGTTCTTGCCGCGAGCCCGGCCGATGGCGTCGATCTCGTCGATGAAGACGATGCACGGGGCCTTCTGCTTGGCCTGTTCGAAGAGGTCGCGCACCCGCGAAGCCCCCACTCCGACGAACATCTCCACAAAGTCCGAGCCCGAAATCGAGAGGAACGGAACGTTTGCCTCTCCGGCCACAGCCTTGGCCAGCAACGTCTTACCCGTTCCCGGAGGTCCCACAAGCAGGGCGCCCTTCGGGATTTTGGCACCCAGTTCGCGGTATTTGTCGGCCTTCTTGAGGAAATCCACGATCTCCATGATCTCGACCTTGGCCTCCTCCAGACCGGCCACGTCCTTGAAGGTCACCCGCTTGGAGTTGTCCTTGTCGAAAACCTGCGCCTTGGCCTTGCCCACATTCATGATCCCTCCGCCGCCTCCGGCTCCCGCTCCGCGGGCCATCGAACGCATGATGAAGAACCATACCCCGATGATGAGCACCCACGGCAGGAGATTGATCAGCACCGAGGTCCAGTCATCGCGTTTGTTGATATACTCCGCCGGAACATGCTGTCCCGACCGCTCCTCGGCCTCCTTCAGATCCTCCCGGAACGCATCCACCGACCCGATCGTGAAGATCAGATGCGGCCCCGCCTCGGGCAGACGACGGAACCGTTTGTCGATCGTGTCGTTGCGGTACTTCTCCACCGCCTCCTTCTTCAGAAAGACTTGAGCCTGATCCTTGTTCACCACCAGGATCTTCTCCACATCCCCGGATTCCACCATCGGCTGAACCGTCGTCCAGTTGCTCTCGGCGGGGCTCTCGTTCGACGGATTGAACAGGTAATAGCCCAGAATCAGGGCGGCAATCACCCCGTAGACCCATAAAAACGAGGGCCGGGGCATATTCATTTTCGGATTGTTGCTATTTCTGGTTTGCTTCTGTGCCATAAATTCCTACGCTTCGTATTCGTATTTCACCATCGGGGCGTCGGCCCACAACTCCTCCAGGCGGTAGAAGCTGCGCAGCTCCGTCTGGAAAATGTGAACCACGACATCCACATAGTCCATGGCGATCCAAACGGCATTCTGTTGTCCTTCGATCCGCCAGACCTTCTCACCCAGCGTCTCGAGGACCTTCTCCTCGATGCCGTCGGCAATGGCCGCCACCTGCGTCGTGGAGTCGGCGTTGCAGACCACGAAATGCGAGCAGATCGCACCATCGAAGCCCGAAAGATCCAACGATACAATGTTTTTTCCCTTTTTATCTTCAATCGCGCTGACGATCGTTTCGATCAGTTTGTCCATAAATCTTCAATAGATGTCCATATAACCTTGCAAAGGTACGAAAAGAGAATGATATTTGAAAATTACCCGCCAAAAATCGCAAACCCCCGGAAGCGTTCCGTACCGGAGGAGCGGCACTCCCCGCCCGCACCCCGACAAAACGCCTCCCGGCCGCAACTGACTGCGGCCGGGAGGCGACTCCGTCCACTCTCCGAACGGAAGGTCCTACGCACTCGGAACCCCGACACTCTCCAGAATCGTGTCGGTCAGCGCCCGGATGATCGAATTCTTCACGTAGGTCCGACGCACCGCCACGGCGATCTTGCGCGACATGGCCCCCTTGGCCAGCGTCTTGAGCCGGTCCCGATGGTCCGCAGGAATGTATTCGATCGCCATTTCGGGAATGATCGTCAGGCACGACGTGCAATCCACGATCCGCATCAGCGTATCCAGCGAGCCCGATTCGAACGAGTAGTGTGCCGGCATCGACCGGCGGGCCTGGCACAACTCGATAATCTGGTCCCGCATGCAGTTGCCCGGACTCAGAATGACCAGGTCCTTCAGGTCGATCTCCTCGATGCGGATGTTCTGCCGTTCATAGAGCGGATTCTCGGGAGACACGTAGGCGTAGAACCGGTCGTTGAAGAGTTCCTGCTCGAAGATCCCCTCGCCGCACGTCCCGCTCGCCACCAGCGCCGCGTCGATCCGGTCCCGCTTCAGCGCCTCGACGATCTCCGAAGTGATCATCTCCGAGATCTCCAGCTCCACCTTCGGGTACTCCCGCACGAACGTCGGAATGAATTTGTGCAACAGGTAGGGCGCGATCGTCGGAATGACGCCCAGACGCAGCTTCCCCGCCGTCTCGCCCTTGAGTTCGGCCACGGCCTCCCGAATGCAGTTGTAGGCCTTGAGCGTCTCCCGCGCACGCTCCAGCACCACGGCCCCCGCCTCCGTCGGAATCACCGGCTTCTTCGAACGGTCCAGCAGCACCACGCCCAACTCCTCCTCCAGCGACTTGATCTGCATGCTCAGCGACGGCTGCGTCACGAAACAGTGTTCGGCGGCCTGCGAAAAACTCCCGCAGTTGGCAACCGCCAACAGGTATTCGAGTTGTATTATTGTCATAACGAGTGTTTATTTTCCAAAGCAAATATATAAAATAAATCTATATCCACCAACTTTTTTAGGACGCCCGCGCGGTTTTTCGTAAGTTTGCCCCTAAAACGTAGATTTTACTCATTCCAACCACATGGCAAAGATCATCCTCACCGGCGACCGACCCACGGGCCGGCTCCATCTGGGACACTTCGTCGGGTCGCTGCGCCGCCGCGTAGAACTCCAGGACTCCGGCGATTTCGACCGCATATTCATCATGATTGCCGACGCCCAGGCCCTCACCGACAACGCCGACAACCCCGAAAAGGTACGACAGAACATCATCGAGGTGGCGTTGGACTACCTCTCGGTGGGCCTCGACCCGACCAAATCGACCCTCTTCATCCAGTCGCAGGTCCCCGAACTCTGCGAACTGGCCTTCTACTACATGAACCTCGTCACCGTACAGCGTCTGCAACGCAACCCGACCGTCAAGGCCGAAATTCAGATGCGCGGATTCGCCGAGGGCGCCGTCGAGGGCGACACCACCCAGCGCCAGGGTATTCCCGTCGGATTCTTCACCTACCCCATCAGCCAGGCTTCGGACATCACGGCCTTCCGTGCCACGACCGTTCCCGTGGGTGAGGACCAGGAGCCGATGATCGAACAGACCCGCGAAATCGTCCACAAGTTCAACACGGTCTACGGCGAGACGCTCACCATGCCCGAAATCCTCCTGCCCGACAACGCCGCCTGCCTGCGCCTGCCCGGCACCGACGGAAAGGCCAAGATGTCGAAATCCCTCGGCAACTGCATCTACCTCTCCGATACGGCCGACGAGGTCAAGAAGAAGGTCATGGGCATGTACACCGATCCGGACCACCTGCGCGTCGAAGATCCCGGCAAGGTCGAAGGCAACACGGTCTTTACCTACCTCGATGCCTTCAGCCGTCCGGAACACTTCGCCAAATACCTCCCCGACTACGCCTCGCTCGATGAACTGAAGGCGCACTACCGCCGCGGAGGTCTCGGCGACGTGAAGGTCAAACGGCTGCTCATTGCCATCCTCAACGAGGTACTCGACCCCATCCGCGAACGCCGCCATTACTACGAGGCCCGCATCGGGGAGGTCTACGACATCCTCCGCCAGGGATCCGAAACGGCACGTGCCGCAGCTGCCGAAACGCTGGCCGACGTGCGGCGCGCCATGAAGATCGACTACTTCGAAGACCGGGAGCTCATTGCCGAACAGGCCCGTCAGTACGCCTCCGGATCCGCACGCTGATCCCCCGCCGCCCTATGGAGTTCCGTGCCGACCGCATCTACGCCGCCTTCCTGCGGCTGACCCGCAGGCTCTCGAACCGCCAGATGATGATGTTGCTGGCGGTCGTGGTCGGCGTGCTCGCCGGACTGGGAACCTACTTCTTCGAAGTGCTCCTCTACGCCATCAAGAACGGACTGACAAACTGGTTCCCGGTCGACAGCGCACACTTCCTCTTCCTGATCTATCCCGCCGTGGGTATCATCCTGGCCACGCTCTTCGTCAAGTATGTCGTCCGCGACAACATCTCCGAAGGCGTGACCCGCGTCCTTTATGCCATGTCGCGCCGAAACTCCCGCATCGCCGCACACAACTGCTGGACCTCGATCGTCGGGGGCGCCACGACCATCGGATTCGGAGGTTCCGTAGGTCCCGAGGCCCCGATCGTCCTTACCGGTGCCGCCATCGGCTCGAACGTCGGACGCCTCGCAAGGCTCAATTACAAGCACACCACCCTGCTGCTCTGCTGCGGAGCGGGTGCCGCCCTCGCGGCCATCTTCAAGGCCCCGATCACCGGGGTGGTCTTCGTCCTGGAGATCCTCATGCTCGACATCACCGCAGCATCGGTCATCCCCCTGCTTATCGCATCGATCACCGCCACGACCATGGCCTTCATGCTCCGCGGATTCGATCCCATTCTGGCCGTGACGCTCGCACCCGAGGATGCCTTCGAACTGTGGCAGATACCCCTCTTCATCCTCCTCGGCATGCTCTGCGGACTCATGGCCTGGTACTTCACCTCGATGAACTCCCGCATCGGAGGGTTTTTCAAGAAGATCGACAAGCAATACAAAAAATGGATCTGGGGCGGGACGATCCTCGGCATCCTGATCTTCATCTTCCCGCCCCTCTACGGCGAAGGATACGAGGGATTCACCTCCCTGATGCATGGAAACGCCCAGGAGCTCTTCAACAATTCGCTCTTCTACCGTTTCCGCGAAATTGACTGGGTCGTCATCCTCTTCGTCATCGCCACGATGTTCTTCAAGGTCATCGCCATGGCCTCGACCAATGCTGCGGGAGGCGTCGGCGGAACCTTCGCTCCGTCGCTGTTCGTCGGAGCCTTCACAGGTGCCTCCCTGGCCCTCGTCTGCAACATGCTCTTCCACTGGGAGGTCTCGATCGTCTCGTTTACGCTGGTCGGAATGGCCGGCGTCATGGCCGGGGTGATGAACGCCCCGCTGACCTCGATCTTCCTCATCGCCGAACTCTCCAACGGATACGGGCTCTTCATCCCGCTGATGATCACCGCCTGCATCTCCTTCGCCGTGAACTACTACCTCGATCCCGACTCGATCTACACCAAGCAGCTCCGCAAGAAGGGCGAACTGCTGACTCATGACAAGGACCAGTCGGTTTTCGTCTTCCTGAAACTCGAAGAGCTCATGGAGACCGATTTCCTGCGCATCAAGGAAAACATGACTCTGGGCGACATCGTGCACATCATCTCCACGGCCCGCCGCAATATCTTCCCCGTGATCGACAACTTCGGGCGCCTGCTGGGCATCGTACAGCTCGACGATCTGCGCGAGGACATGTTCAAACACGAAAAGTACGGGCATCCGATTTCGGATTACATGATTCCGCCCCCGGACAAGATTCTCGAACACGAGTCGATCCAGGGGGTCATGGAGAAGTTCGAGGATAAGCACACCTGGATGCTGCCGGTAGTCGACAAGCAGAATCATTATTTAGGATTCATCTCCAAATCGCGGATCCTGAACGCCTACCGCGAGCAACTGGTACGGAT
>CALUIG010000112.1 GCA_944320625.1 uncultured Alistipes sp. | reverse complement strand
CTTTACCTGCTGAAAATCCTCCTGACCTGGACGCTGCCCGATGGCGGCGTGGCCTACCTCGTCTTCGGATTCACGATTGCAACGCTGCTGGTCAAGGCCCTGCGGCTGCCCCTCGAAAAACGGACTCTCGACTGGTTTTACGACCGTTTCAGCCTCGTGGCGCTGCCCCTTGCTATGCTCTTCTGGGTCGGCGTCGCCCGCCGCGTAGGGGAATACGGCCTGACCGTCCCGCGTATCTACCTGCTGGTTTGCGGCGGGCTGATGACATGTTGCATCCTGCTTTTCCTTTCGCGTCGGGCCGGACGCTACCTTTGGGTCGTGCTGGCTGCACTGATCACCTTTGCCGCCGTGGCCTACATCCCTGCGCTGGAACCCGAACGCGCCGCCCTGCGCTCGCAGACCCGTCGGGTCGACCAGATTGCCGAACGTCTCGGACGGCTCGATGCCGCGACGGGTCGTCTCTCGCTCGTTCCCGCTTCGCTTGCCGATACGACCCTCCGCAAGGAGTACCGCGAACTCTATGAGGCGTTGCTGTATGTCGAGCGCGACAGCGCGACGTTTGCGCGCTTCGGAATGGAGAAAGCGAACGATTTGGTGGATGTGCTTCCCACGGTGATGCACGATTATGTGCGGTGGGGTTGGGAGCCGGCCGTCGAGGAGGTGGTCGAGGCGAATCCCTCCGTCGAAGTCTACCTTCCCCAGAATGCCGGGTTCGCGGTCGACAACTCATATTCGCGCTGTTATGTCAATCTGACCGTATGGAATCCTGAATGCTATTCCTTCGAGAACGATACGCTGCGTTTCTACCTCGGAGAGGAGCGTCCCGTGGTTGTAATCGCGGGTGCGGAGGCACTGAAAAAGCAACTCGGACAGAGCGGTTTTGACCTCTCGGCGGGCCTGGAGCCGTCCCGTGAACAGGCGTTGCGCCTGCTGGACTATCGTGACAATCGCTGCCGTATTCTCTTCGACCATCTCTCGGTCGAACGACGTGATTCGGTTGACGTAATTACCGCACTGACGGTGCATTCCCTGTGGCTGCGATGATCGGGTGGGGCGAATGGCCCGGAATGCTCGGAGGCTCCCGACAAAGCGGGAAAACAGAACGTTTCGGAGGACCCCGACTGGCGGGTCGGAGTGCCTCGTTGGGGAAAACCGTACGTACGGAGGCGGTCGAGACGGTCGACCATCCCCGGCTCGGGGAGGTGACCCTTGCCCGGTCGTCCCGGGCCCGGCGCATCTCGATCCGCGTGCGGGCTACGGGAGCCGTCCGGCTCGCGTACCCCTGCGGGGTGTCGCGGCGGCGGGCGTTGGATTTTCTCGAGCAGAAGGTCGGGTGGATCCTCGCCGTCCGGGAACGCCTGGAACGTCAACGCGCCGCCCTGCCGCCGCAACTCCCGCCCGCGGAGCGGAAAGCCCGGATCGAGGCATTGCGCCGGGCCGCCCGGGAGGACCTCCCGGAACGTATGGCCCGCCTGGCGGCCGAAACAGGCCTGCGCTACGAAAAACTCTCGATCCGCGCCTCGCACACGAAGTGGGGGAGTTGTTCGGGGCAGAATCACATCTCGTTGAGTCTCTTTCTGATGACCCTGCCCGAGCATTTGCGTGATTTCGTGATCCTTCACGAACTCTGCCATACGGTTCATCACAACCATTCGCCACGTTTCCATGCCTTGCTCGACCGGCTGGTCGGCGGACATGAAAAAGCCCTCAACCGGGAGTTGAAGGCCTTCTCGATCCCGGATTGAATACCGATTGCCGGGTCTCGCTGTGGCTTTAGCGGCGTGTCCGCTCCTGCCTGCCGGTGAGGGACATGAGGAGAATCGACAGCATGCAGGCCCCGAGCAGCAGTACGAAGGTCCAGTCCCATCCCGCCTTTTCGGCCACCGTACCCAGGACGATGTTGGCCAGGATCGCCGTCCCGAGGAAGTAGCCGAAGAATCCCGTGAGTCCCGCGGCCGTTCCGGCGGCATTCTTCGGGGCCAGGTCCAGGGCTTGCACGCCGATGAGCATCACCGGACCGTAGATGAAAAAACCGATGGCGATCAGCGAAAGGGTCACGATGACGTAGTTCGACGAGAATTGCCAGTAGAGGAAGATGAAGATTGCCACGATGGCCATGAAAAGGATCGTCGGCAGGGCCCGTCGGCCGTGAAAGAGCCGGTCGCTCATCCAGCCGCAGATGAGTGTTCCCGGAATGGCTGCGAATTCGTAGGCGAAGTAGGCCCAGCCCGTCTGTTCGATGTCGTATCCCTGCGCGTCGCGGAGGTAGGTCGGAGCCCAGTCCAGGCATCCGTAGCGCACCATGTAGACGAAGGCGTTCGCAAGGGCGATGAACCACAGCAGCCGGTTGTTCAGCACGTATTTGAAGAGGATCTCCCGCGTGGTGAGCACCTCCTCCTGTCTGGCACTGTAATCCTTCGGGTAGTCGTTGCGCCACTTCTCCACCGAGGGCAGTCCGCAAGCCTGGGGCGTGTCGCGGATCAGCACGTAGGCCACCAGGGCGATGAGAAGGGCCACAACCGACGGAAAAAGGTATGTCCCGATCAGAAAGTAGAGCTCCGAACGGCTCCCGAAGAACCACGACCCGAACCAGAGGGCTCCGTAGACGGCCATCGGGCCGACCAGCGCTCCGCCGACATTGTGGGCGCAGTTCCAGATGGACATCTTCGTACCCCGTTCGTTCTGCGAGAACCAGTGGGTCATGACCCGTCCGCAGGGTGGCCATCCCATGCCGTTGAACCATCCTACCAGGAAGTTCAATACGGCCATGAGGATGATCGAGAGCCGTTTGTGCTCAGGCCCGAGCAGCGTCACCGGCACGATCATGAACATCATCGAGAGGGCCGTCAGCACCAGCCCCAGCGGCAGGAAGACCCGGGCATTGCTGCGGTCCGAGACACTGCCCATGAGGAATTTCGAGAGGGCGTAGGCTACGGCGTTCATCGACAGGACAAGGCTCAGTTCGCCCGTGTCGAAGCCGAGTGCGGCCAACTCCGGAATGGCCATCGAAAAGTTCTTGCGGACGAGGTAAAAACCGGCATATCCGATGAAGATGCCGGTGAAGACCTGCAGGCGCAGGCGTCGGTACGTTCCGTCGATCCGGTCGGCGGGCATTTCCGGTTGATAGGCGGGAGGTTGGAGCTGTTTCCACATGGTTGTCGAGTCGGGTGGCCCGGCTGCCGGAAGAGGCGTGCGGGCCATTTCGTTTCACAACAAATGTACGCATGTTTTTTGCATTCCCAAAATCCCCGGACTTTTATTTTGAAATGCCCTTTTCATCCTTCCGCAAGGTGGACGGCACGATTTTTTATCGTCCGACGTGCGTTTTTCTCGGATAATTTTCGTATATTGGAAGGCAAATTTCCAACCGCACCATGAACAAAACCGGCGAAGAACCCCTTTTGAGCCTCCCGGAACGCCATAGCCGGATCCTCTCGCTCCTGCAGCAGAACGGCTCTATTTCGGTGACGCAACTCTCCGAACTCTTCCATGTTTCGGAAGTGACCATCCGCAAGGACCTCTCTTACCTCGAACAGCAGAAGAAACTCTATCGTACGCACGGAAGCGCCATCCTGATCAGCCCCTATATCAGCGACCGTCACGTCAACGAGAAGGAGAAGCGGAGCGTGGCCGAAAAACAGGCCATCGGAGTTGCCGCCGCGGCACTGATCGCTCCGGACGATTCGATCATCATCGCATCGGGAACTACCGTGGCGTTCCTGGCCCGGGAGATCAAACCCAAGGGCCGGCTCACGGTCATTACGGCGGCGGTTCCCGTGACCCGGATTCTCTCGCAGGAACCCTCCGTCGACGTCATTCAACTCGGGGGAATCACCCGCAGCAGCTCGGTGTCGGTCGTGGGGCCCTTCGCCGAGTCGATGCTCCGCAATTTCAACTGCAGCAAACTCTTCATGGGAGTTGACGGGATCGATCTCGAATTCGGACTGACAACGACCAACATGCTCGAGGCGTCGCTCAATATGGCAATGATGGAGGCTGCCCAGAAGGTTGTGGTGCTGGCCGACAGTTCGAAATTCGGACGCCGGGGCTTCAGCAAGATCTGCGACCTGGAGGCCGTGGACCGGATCATTACCGACAGCGGCGTGCAACCGCTCTATCTGGAACGGCTGCGCGAACGAGGTATCGAGGTGACGGTCGTGGATCCCTGACCCGCAATGGCTCCGACAGAAAAACGGGCGGCTATCCGATAGCCGCCCGTTGCTTTGCGGAGATTCCCTTCCCGATGCGTGTTAGCGTCTCAGCAGCGCCTGCAGACGCTCCGGATAATTGGTCGTAATGTAGTCCACGCCCAGGTCGATGAAATAGCGCATCTCCTGCTCCGAATCCACGGTCCAGACGTTGACCTCCAGCCCGAGATCGTGCGCCTGCTCCACCCATTCGGGGCGGGCGCGCAGTACCGTGGATTCATAGTCGATGCCCGCCAGCCCCAACTCCTTGATACTTTGGGGCGGAAGGTCGCCGTTCAGGTAATAGATTCTCGTCTCGGGAACCAGTTTCCTGAAGGCCAGGCAGGCGTTGATCGAGAAGGCGATGATGTCCGTGCGATCCAGTACGCCGTGTTTTCGCAGCGCCTTGACGATCTTTGCGGCCGCAAGGTCCTCGCGTTTGAGATCCGACAACGACTTCATTTCGAGAATCAGCCGCGTATCGGGTCTCGAGGCCGCGAGCGAGAGGTAATCGTCCAGGGAGGGGATGTTCTCCTTTCCGTTGGGAAGCACGATCTGCATGATCTCCCGGGCTGTGGATTTCTCCATGTTGATCTTCGTTCCCTTGTAGATCCGGTCGTGGTTGACGATCAGTTTGTTGTTTGCCGTGAACCATACGTCGAACTCCGAGCCGTAGACGCCGATCGAATCGGCTTTGGCAAACGAGGTCAGCGAGTTCTGGGCTGATCCCGGAGCGGTCCAGTACCCGCGGTGGGCGATGACTCTGGGACGCTCTGCGGATTGTACCGCGGATCGATCTGCGGGCTGGACCTCGGGTTGGGCTGCGGCGACACCTCCGGTGAAAAGCAGGGTGGCGGCAAGGATGTGGCGTGTTTTCATGTCGTTCGGGTTTTGGATGCGGCCGCCTGTGAACTGCGGCTGAAACAAAGGTAACGAATATTTCCGGATTGGCAAACCGAAAACCCTGCCCCCCCCCGGATCCGAATGGCCGCTTCCCCGGGATTCGGACCCTTTCGGCGCTATTTTATCGCCAAATCGTTCCATGAACGCGGATTTTTTGTTACCTTCGTACGATCAACCTGTTCCGGACAAATCTGAAACCATAAAAATAAGAACCATGAACATGAAAGAAAAAGTCAGCGGAAAATTCCAGGAACTCTTTGGGGAAGGTGCCATTCTGTTCGCCTCGCCCGGCCGTATCAACCTGATCGGTGAGCACACCGATTACAATGGCGGTTTTGTCTTCCCGGGAGCCGTCGACAAGGGAATCGTTGCCGCTATCCGGCTCAATGGTACCGACAAGGTCCGCGCCTATGCCTATGACCTGGGCGAATCCTCGGAATTCGGTCTGCGCGAGGAGGACAAACCCGCTGAAAGCTGGGCCTGCTATATCTTCGGTGTCTGCCGTGAGGTGCAGAAGCGCGGCGGCAAGATCGGCGGATTCGATGCCGTTTTCGCCGGTGACGTGCCCCTGGGTGCCGGCATGTCGTCCTCCGCAGCCCTGGAGTCGACCTTCGCCTTTGCCTTGAACGACCTCTTCAACTGCGGCATCGACAAGTTCGAACTCGCCCGGATCGGACAGGCTACCGAACACAACTATTGCGGTGTGAACTGCGGCATCATGGATCAGTTCGCTTCGGTATTCGGAAAGAAGGGCTGTCTGATGCGCCTCGACTGCCGCTCGATGGAGTATGCCTATTTCCCGTTCGACCCCAAGGGATACAAACTCGTACTGGTGGATTCGCGCGTGAAGCATGAACTCGTGGGATCGCCCTACAACGACCGCCGCGCTTCGTGCGAACGGGTGGCCAAAGTGCTCGGGCAGGAGTTCCTGCGCGGCGCCACGATGGAGCAGCTCGATGCCGTCAAGGAGCAGATCTCGGAGGAGGATTATCGCCGTGCCCGTTATGTGATCGGGGAGGAGCGTCGTGTGCTCGACGTCTGCGATGCCCTTGAGAAGGGTGATTACGAGACCGTCGGCAAGCGGATGTACGAAACCCACTGGGGCATGTCGAAGGATTACGAAGTGTCGTGCGAGGAGTTGGACTTCCTGGCCGAAGTAGCCGAGGCGTGCGGTGTGACCGGTTCGCGCATCATGGGCGGCGGATTCGGCGGCTGCACGATCAACCTGGTGAAGGACGAACTCTACGATCACTTCATCGCTATGGCCAAGGAGAAGTTCAACGCCAAATACGGCCACGAACCGCAGATCTATGACGTGGTGATCTCCGACGGTTCGCGCCGGTTGGAGTAACCC
>CALUIG010000111.1 GCA_944320625.1 uncultured Alistipes sp. | reverse complement strand
ATCCGCTGCAAAAGCGGAGAATGGACGAAACAGCACCAAAAACGGTCCGCAACCCCAAACAGGTTGCGGACCGTCGTTATATCCGGTCGGCAAAGACCAGTCTAAAAACCGGTTACCAGTCCTTCAGACCAGCCCCGTAACCACCAACTCCCCAAGCAGGCTCCCTTGTTTCCATGGTCAGAAAACCTATGCCCAACCATCCAGGAGTCATTCCCATATCACTTTCATGCAACGGTATCATTCCCATACACATCGGGATCTGTCCTTGAAAGTATTCCGCAAAGTTTTGTGTGCGGGGCACCAGACCGAGATAAACAAGTCCCGGACATTCACCTCGGTCATACAGGTCACACATCTGGTAGATACCGGTCATGTTCATATCGTTCCAGAATGCCAGGAATTCCGGGGTGTCGACCGCATTGCCCGCCATCGGGATGAATTGGCTCTTGTCCAGTCCGGCAATCGGTGGAACCGTGGACTCGGGATCATAAGGCGTGCAGAGTTCGTTCTCGGTGCCCCACCATGCATAGTCGATGTAATCGCCCGCCTGCAGGCCGTCATGCGCCTCGTAGAGGGCTGAATGCTCGTCGACATCGTAGCTCAGCAGGATCAGTTTGTCGTCACCCATCGCCTCGCGCAAGGCCTTCAGGAACTTCGTATAGGAGGTTTTGTCCACCGCCGGAACATCCTCGGCCGTATAGTTCGCCCCCTGGTCGTTGAGCGCCACGCCGTCGAGACCGTATTTCTCCACGAAATTCGCAATCTGCCACGCCAGCGAAGACTGCATCTCCTCCGTCAGGTTGCAGAAGCCGACACGGGATTTCGCCGCAATCTCCACCGAAACACAAATCCTGACGCCCAATTTGCGCTGCGGATCAACATAACGCTCCTGGTGGGTCAGTACATACATCAAGTCGGGATCGGTCTGCAGAACAACCCCCTGCGTGGCGTCGTGGGTGATGAAGAGCGGCCGAAGGCACTCCACCTCGAAAAGCGGATAGCACGAGATCGTCGATTCGTCCTCCATGCCCCAGCCGCCCATATCCACATACAGCGACTCCTGAAAACCGTAGTAGATGAGGTAGGAGGGGTCGACCACCCGGCAGTCGGCAAAGGCGATACCCATGAAGGGATTTCGTTTCTCGCCGATCGGCTTCCAGTCACACTCTACAGACCACGAATTAGTCATCGAAGCCATGTTTCCAGGCAAGATCCCGATTCCGAACTGCTGGTCGGCAATAAGCGGGAGCATATCGCCCTGAATGCGCTCCACCTGCAAAGGCAGCATCCACGGATAATTCATCCGCAACTGTCCATGGTCCCGAAGCAGCGTCTTGTCGTAAACCACGTCGATGGAGAGCGGGGCCGATTCGGTCTTGCCCTGCGGAACGGTCAGCGTCAGCGCCTCGGGCAGCGTGTAGTTCGTCTCGGGCAGCAGCCGGTAGCGTTTGAAGCCGCCGAGGTTGCCCTGAACATCCTTCAAACCCTTGGCATCGTTGTAGGCATCCACATCCTCCTGTGTGCCGACGGACAAGGTTACCGTGACATCCTCCTCGGCCGGATAATCGAGCCGGTAGACCACCGAAACGGTCTTGTTGCTGCTGAGTGCAAAATTTTGAACCTCCGGATTATAGTAACCCTTGGCATAGAGTGCTCCGACGGGCGTCCGTTCGGCCAGCAAGGGCATTTCCCCGCCGTCGCGCACGAATTCCTCGCCCTCGCAGCCGGTAAACAACACGGCCGCCGCGCCCAGCAGGCCGAAGCCTGCCGCGCGAAGCCATATTCTCAATTCATGTATCCGTTTCATAGTCGTTGGTTTTTATTCTTCCTGGTTGAGCATCGGGATTTCGATGGCATTGTTCCACTTGAGCGTACCTTCGTTGCGGTCGCCGTACTCCATGTTGTTGGAGCCGGTGAGGCAGACCGCATCGTTGCCGTACTGCGAGTAGTCCCTGGCGATATTGCCCGTGCCTTCGTTGAATTTCCAGTAGGCCCGCAGTTCGGATTTCGAGGCCGGGTCCACAATTTCATACATGTCGCGGAAGATCTCCTCCTCGCTCCGCGCCACGGACCAGATCCGCACCTCGGAGACCATGCCGTTCAACGGCCGGTGGGGGTTGTAGGAGTAGCCGATCAGGAAACGGTAGGCCTTGTCCTCGGCACCTCCCTTCGAGACCTGTCCGATGTCGAACGTCTCGGAGTTCCACAACAGCTGGTCGGAATAGGCCAGCCGTCCGTTGACGTAGATGCGCCCGATCTCCTCGGCAAGGTCCCACGTGAAGGCAATATGGTACCACTCGCCCGGATCGATCGTCAACGCCGGAATCACGTTGTCGGCGCCCCCAGCCGGGAAGTGGACGTCTCCCACCTGCAACTGGATCTGCTGGCGCGGGTAACCCGAATCACCGATGCGCAGCAGGCAGTGCTGCTCGACGCCCATCACCGAGGTGACGTTGATATCGCCTTGCCCCTGAATGAAGGTCACATACTCCGGAACGTTGACCAGAACCTCGTAGGTCATGGCCTTCAGCCCCATGATCGGAGCCTGACCCGCCTGGGTCTCGAACGAGGGAACCCACATGTAGCAGTCCGTGAGGTTCGCCGCCGTGGTGATCGCCGAAGAGCGCTTCACCAGGTAGTAGAGCGTCTCCGAGCCCTGAAGCAGGCCGAGACCGTTCGACGTCGAGCCGAGCGATACCGGCAGCAGGTACGTCGCGTTCTCCGCCAACTGGTCGAGACCCTGGAAATGGATCGTAACCGGCTCGGATTCGATCTTTCCGGCGGGAATCGTCACCGAACGCTGCGGAAAATCGTAGAAGAGGCCCCCCAACAGCCCGTAGGTGGTACCGTGACGGTGGTTATAGGCCACAGCGGCCCCGGCATCGATGCGGAGTTCAACCTCCAGGTCCTCCGGCAGCGGAGAGACCAGTTTCACGGTAAACTCCCGGTCGAGCGTCTGCACCGTGCGCTTGAAGGTGACGGGGGCATCCGGGGTGGTCTCCGCAGCCCCGATATAGACCGTATTGTCGATCGGCGTCGTGCCGTCGTCGTAGTCCTCGGTCTTGCAGCCCGTGGCGGCCGCCGAAACGGCAAGCAGCGCCAAAAGGATATGTTTCATGGTTTTCATGGTCGCGGTTTTTTATTGGTGTGCAGGATTCAACAGGTCGATCGCCGCACGCAGTTGCGGATAGTTGCCCGTCTGTGAGTAATAGTCCCCGGAGACTTCGCCGAAGGCCAACCCGCACAACGAACGGGACTGGACCATCTCGAACAACTTGTCGGTGGCCGGTTGCGAAATCCCGCTCTCGTCGGCAATCGTGCCCGTCAGCGGAACAAGCGGAAGAATCCGATCCGGCTCAATGCCGTAGTAGCCCGCCAGATAGTCCACCGCATTCTCCACGGCGAAAATGTCGCTGGCTGAGGTCGCATCGAGCAGGTAGAGATCATACAATCCCCGGTTCGCCGCAGCGATGAAAGAGGCATTGCCCTCGAAAACCAGCGTCTTGTCGGTCAACGCACCGAGGCGCCGCGCCACCTCCGCTTCAACGGATGAAGCCGCCGCCGTGACGGCCCCCGAATAACGGATCACAAGTCCGTCCATCCGGGCCGAAGAGACCGCCGAAAGCGCCTCGTCGAGACGCTGCACGGCCGTTGCCGGATCCGAGCAGTCCGCCGTAGCCAGGACCTTCGTATAGCGCTTCTGAAGCTCCGGAACATCCTCCCGGTCGAAACGTGACGCCGGATTGCGCAGAATCACCAGATCCAGCGAGTCGGGAAGCGAACGGATGCAGTTCTTCTCCGACTCGATCCGTTCGGGCGCATTGTCGAAGCAGACACACGTCACGTAGTGGTCGCCAGCCTTGTAGGCCCGCAGGCCCTCGGCATAGGCCGCCCACTCGGCCGTGTCCCACTCGTCGAGCGTCCGGATCCGCTGGTCGATGGGTTCGATGCCCGCATCGCAGGCCGCCAGGGCCAGCACTCCCAATATTCCTGTCAGTCGTATGAGTTTCATAGGTTCGTGCTTTTTAGTTCAAGGTTCGTTTGTCCCACCAGACCCGGCTCCCGAAGGTGTCCGTACCCTTCAGTTCGCCCGCCACGGCTGCCGTGACGTTCGCCCGGTTTTCGTTGTACTCCTCGGTGGGGTATTGCAGGCGCCGGGCCCCCCAACGCGACGTAACCGTCCCGCCCGACATGTTCCCCGCATCGGGGACCGGCATCAGGTGCGGGTAACCCGTACGGCGGTACTCGCTCCACGCCTCGTTGCCCAGCGGGAAAATGGCAATCCACTTCTGTGTAATGATCCGTTCGAGCGCCGTGGCCGGGTCGTCGGAGTCGCTCCATACCGGCGTGACCGTCGCCTGGGCCGGGAAGTCATAGCCCGTACCCAGCGGATCGATGAAGTCCGCCGGTTGAGCCGCGGTCGCCAGGTATTCGTCGGCCGGGCCCGCACCCCATTGTTCGAACGACAGGGAAACACCCTCGCGGTAGAGGTTCCCCGCCTCGGCAACCGAGCCCCAGCGAAGTTCCCATTCGGCCTTCAGGAAGGCAACCTCGGCAGCCGTGAGCCAGATGATCGGATCGCTGTCGACGATGTCCGGGTGCGACAACTGCGTCGTGGCCGCATCCTTGTCCGCAGGCGTCGTGCCGATACGCTGCCCCCGGAACCCCTCCTTCGTCACCGTCTCGGATTCCTGCGTTTCGGGATCCGTCACCGTCTCGGTGATCGTCACCGTCGTGAACATCTTCCCGCGGCGCGGATCCTCATAACCGTTCATGTAGCTGTCCAGATCGGCCGAGATCGGGTGCTGCTTCCACTCGCTGAAGCAGATCGCCGTGCGGTTGACCGTCGGCTTGAACAGCGCATTGTCGGCATTGGCCTCGATAACCCCCGACGCAATGGCCTCCGCAGCCTTCGTACGGGCCATCTCCGCATCGACCTCCGTCAGGCGCATCGCCATGCGCAGCTTGAGCGAATTGGCAAAGAGGATCCACTTGTTCAGATCCCCGCCGTAGACCAGGTCATACTCCCCGAAGGCCTCGGTCGACAGCGTCCGGTTCGCATCCAGCACCGAAATCGCCGCGTCGAGTTCCCCGAACATCGTCGCATAGACCTCCTCCTGCGTATCGTAGGCCACGGCCAGCGAGTTCTTCCGGTCCTCGATCACCTTCGAGTAGGGGATCGGACCGTACTGGTCGGTCAGCCGGTGCATGATCGCCACGCGCAGCAGCGAGGCCAGCGCCAGCGGCACCTCATCCTCCGTGGCGGCCAGAATCCCGCGGTAGGGGGCATAGGTGTCGGTCATCAGCGTCACGAACGGCGCCTTGAGCCAGTCGGCCGTGGGATTGAAGGTCGAAAACTTGCCCGTCCACGTCGGAATCGCCTCCGAATAGCCTCCGTAGGCCATACCGGCCAGGATCTCCGTGAACTGGTACAGGTGTTCCTGCGAGGGAATCACCTCGTTCTGCAACTGAAGCAGCTTCGCGCCCACGTTGTAGTTGTCGCGCTCCAGCTCGCTGTCGGTCGTCTCGTTCGGATTGTGGTTGTACTCCTCGAAATTGCCCGTACAGGCCCCGGCCACCGTCACAAGGACGGCTGCCACGAGCAGACGCAATCCGTATATTCCGTATCTTGTCTTCATGGCGGTCAGAATTTAATGTTTACGTTGAAACCGATGTTCCGGGTCGAGGGCATCATGAAATAGTCCATGCCGGCATAGAAATTCTCCGTCGAGGCCACGCTCTCGGGATCAAACGGTGCCTTGCAGTACATCATCCAGAGGTTGCGGCCCACGAGCGAAACCGTAATATCACAGACTTTGAGCCATTTGCGCGGAATCGTATAGCCTACCGACAACTCCTGCAGGCGGACGTTCGTCGCATCGTAGGTATAATACTGCGGAATACCCGCCCCGGCGCCGATCGTCGTGTACCACATCTCCGGGTCGACCATCGCACGGCCGCTGACCAGGGCCCCGCCCGCATCACGCGCCGCAGCCGAAGCCTCCGAAACTCCGTAAAGGTCCAGGTTGGCCTGCGTAGCCGAGTAGACCACGCCGCCGATGCGTGCCGACACCAGGAAACCCACGTTCACGCCTTTCCAGCGGAAATCGTTGCGCCACGCCAGGTTCGCCTTCGGGAAGACCGAACCCAGCTTCATGTCCGGCAGGTTGTTCTCCACGTAGACGTTGCCCGCCTCGTCGATCTCGATCTGACCCTTGTCGTCGCGCCGCAGGTCGGAGTTCGAATAGATGTCGCCCATCGAACCGCCCTCCTTCAGGAGGAAACGCACCTGACCCAGTTTGTTGATCTCCAGCCGGTCCTTCGAGATGACCTCGCCCGAGAGCGGATTATACCAGTCCCGCATCAGTTCGCGGATCTCGTTGCGGTTGCTCGATACGGTGAAGTTCGAGTTCCACGTAAAGTCGCGCCACGTGTGCGAATAGCC
>CALUIG010000110.1 GCA_944320625.1 uncultured Alistipes sp. | reverse complement strand
CCTTTTGCCGTGGTGCAAAGGTAAGTAAAAAAAATGAATCTGCAAATCTTCGACCGCAAATTGTCGATTTTTTTGCAAAATCGTGATCAAATCTCCCGTAAATCCCCTTCAGGAATGCCTCTCCTCGATTCGTGGCACCGCCCGGATGCGAATTATTTCCGCTCTCTGAAACTTCGAAACGTTAAATTTCGTACTTTTGCGTCACTGTGCAAAGAGAGTGTCGTCCATGAAGAAATTTTGGATCATAAGTGCCTCTGTGGTTGTTGTGGCCCTGGCGGTATTCTGTTATTTCCGTTTTTACTTCGTCTTTGGAGAGGGGGTAAAGAGCGGTGAACTGAACTATGTCGTCTATAAGGGTGTCCTGTTCAAGACCTACGAGGGTAAACTCATTCAGTCGGGCATTCGCTCCAAGTCTGCCGGGACGATCCAGTCCTACGAATTTGAATTCTCGGTGGAGAATGAGGCATTGGCCCGGGAACTCATGCTCCAGGGCGGTCGTAGCGTGGAACTTCATTACAAGGAGTATTTCGGAGCACTTCCCTGGCGCGGATTTACGAAATTCATTGTGGACAGCATAGTGACCGTCCCCCGGACCGAGCCACAGTCGATTCCCTTCGCGTTGGATCGTGCCGCCGCCGAGTCTCTTCCGGCTGCCTCCGAGCCGGATCGTGCCGAATAATTCCGGAGGACGGAGATTCCGGATCCCGAAACCCCGGGTGCCGGGACTTCGGACCCCGGATTTGATGGCTTCTGCTGGAAGGCGTCTCAACCCGGGCGACAAGTGTGTAGTAACTTTTCAGAGCGGAATTCCGCTTCTTTGTATCATGAAACAGCAGCGACGTAATGACATTTTGGTAGAGCAGGTCGTGGAGCGGTTGAAGTCGATCCGTCGGGCCCGGGGACTCACCCAGGAGAGTGTCCGTTTTGATACTGATCTGAATATCGGCCGTATCGAGAGCGGCCGGCACAGCATTTCATTGACGACTTTGGCCGACTTGTGCGACTATTACGGCGTTTCGCTGGGGGATTTTTTCCGCGAAATCGTAACGCGGAGATGACCGCTTTTTTTTGATTCGGGATGCCCGGATCCGGAAATCCGTTCCCGGATCGGCCGCATCCCTGATTTTTTTCGTGGGGCTTGAGGTGCCGGAGCAACTTTTTTCGGTGTCGGCTCAGAGGATCTTTTCGAAAGCCTCACGCTCTCCGCTGCGATAAAAGACCTTCCCGCAGTATATGAATCCTGATTTTGCAAGAATGCGCAGCATGCGTCGGTTGTCGAAATTCGTATCGATGCGGAAGGCTGCGATGCCGCGTTCCCGGGCAAGTCGTCCGGCGTGTTCCAGAAATTCCGTTCCGATTCCCTGACCCAGAGCTTCGTCGGCTGCGGCGAGCCGGTGTACGGCCACATAAGGACCGTTCGTAAGCCAACGTCCTTCGAGGGCCTCGTAGGCCGGTTCTCCATCGAAGACAATGGCTCCGTATGCCGCTGCTTCCTGCTTCCCGGCCGGGCAGATCACGTATCCGTATCCCCGTGCCAGGTCTGCGGCGATGTCTTCCGGTGCGGGGTATCCGTCCTGCCACTGGAGACTTCCGGCGGCGGCCATGCGGCGTTGTGCCTGGCGGATGATCTGGAGGATGCGGGGGATGTCGGCGGGCGTTGCCGACCGGAAGAGGGAGTGTTCCATGGGCGAATTCAACGGCTTGGGGATTGGGGACCGGGGCCGTTTCCGCTGCTGCGGGAGCGATCCCGACCGTAAAGGTACGAAAAAATCGGCGGATGTCGTCCTGTCTCCATTTTTGTCTGACTTTTTGTCATAAGTTGTCATAAAACGGCTGGATTCATGACAATTTGTGACAATTTTCCCCCTATTTTCGACGTGGCACAGGTTTTGATCTACCTGAAGATGAAACCGCTTCGGAAGAGGCGGGGACACAAGAATGTATGTTAAACCAAAATAAACCAAGGAGGAAACGATTATGGTACCTGTAAGACGGAATCAAAACTGGTTGCCGAGTATTTTCAACGATTTTCTGAACAACGACTGGCTGGTCGAGCGTCGCAACACGACGGCACCGGCCGTGAACATTCTCGAGAACGATGACGAGTACAAGATCGAAGTTGCCGCTCCGGGTATGACCAAGGAGGATTTCAAGGTTCATATCAACGAGGACAACGAGTTGATCATCTCGATGGAGAAGCACGGAGAGGAGAAGGAGGAGGACAAGAAGCACAAGGGGACGTATCTGCGTCGGGAGTTTTCCTACACGCAGTTCCAGCAGAGCCTGTTGCTTCCGGACAATGTCGAGCGGGAGAAGATCTCCGCGAAAGTGGAGCATGGAGTGATGTGTATCGACATTCCGAAGAAGAAGGTGACGGAGGCGGCTTCGGCAGCCCGCCAGATCGAGATCAAATAATCGGACGGCATCCGGTTTGGGAGAGTCCCGTGGAGACGGGGCTCTCTTTTTTTGCCTTGTTCCGTGCTTTTTTGCGGGCTTGTGGGGAAGAAAAGAGCGGGTTCGGGCTCGGGAAACGGAGAAAAGGAGTATCTTTGGATGCGGAAGCGAGTTTTCCGGTTGCAACGCGCGTGGAGTTCCGCTGTGGGAGGCCATTTCCCCTGCGGAGGACGAGCCGCTGCGACGGGAGAGGGTAGAACCGCCCTCCGCCGGAACACCTTGCTCCGATGATACGGACCGAAAAGATGACGACCGAACTTTGTGCCTATTCCGTCGACTCGTGCCTTGTGGCCTCCCGGACCGGGGTGGCACGGGTTGAATTGTGCGCTTCGCCCTGGGAGGGCGGAACTACGCCCTCGGCCGCGGCAATCCGCATGGCCCGGGGGATTCCCGGGCTCCGGCTCCAGGTGATGATCCGTCCGCGGGGCGGGGACTTCTGCTATACGGACTCCGAATTGGAACAGATGGCCGGGGAGATCCGCTTTGCCCGGGAGTGCGGTGCGGACGGGGTGGTCCTGGGTGTCCTGACTCCCGACGGCGAGGTTGACCGGACGCGGACCGAAGCGCTGGTTGCCGAGGCTGGCGGCCTGGAGGTGACCTTCCACCGGGCCTTCGACATGACGTGCGATCCGTTTGAGGCGCTTGAAGCGGTCGTTGCGTGCGGGTGCCGGCGTATCCTCACCTCGGGCGGCTGCAATACCGCTGTGGAGGGGCTTGCAACGCTTCGCAAACTGGTCACCCGGGCGGCAGGCCGTATCGAGATCATGGCCGGCAGCGGCGTAAATCCCTCGAATGTCCGCCTGCTGGCTGCTGCGGGGGTCGATGCCCTGCATTTCAGCGCCCGGGGCTGGTGTGAGAGCCGGATGCGCTTCCGCAACCCGCAGGTCTCGATGGGCGGTGTGTCGGGAATCCCCGAATATGCCGTTCCGTGTGCCGACGAAACGCTTGTACGACAGATTCTCAAGGAACTCGAACCATGATACGATGGCTGATTCTCTTGCTGAGCCTGGGCCTTTGCGCCTGTGGCGGCAGCCGTTACGGGAGCGGCATTCCCGAGAGCTATGATCCGCTGCTCGATGCGGCCCTTGCCGGATGCCCGCGGGCCGACAGCCTGCGGCAGCTGTTGCGTGAGACCCCACGCGCCGAACGCGAAGCGATGGCCTTCCTGATCGCCTGGATGCCGTGCGGCGACCGTGATACGATGCGCCTTGACCTGCTGCGTGAGAATGTGACCTGTGCCTGTCGGGCCCGGGAGCGTTTCCGGTGGGCGAAGGAGTTGCCGGACTCGATCTTTCTGAACGAAGTGCTGCCCTATGCCGTGATTGACGAGGTACGCGATGGCTGGCGGGCGGACTTCCTCGAACGTTTCGCGCCCTGCGTGTCCGATTGCAGGACGTTGCGTGAGGCGGCCGAGACGGTGAATCGGGTGATCGTCGAACGGGTCGGTGTGGAATACAACACCCGGCGTGAAAAGACCAACCAGAGTCCCGCAGAGTCGATGCGTCAACACATGGCCTCCTGCACGGGTCTTTCGGTGCTGTTGGTTGATGCACTCCGGGCGGTGGGTATTCCGGCACGGTTTGTCGGAACCCCGGCCTGGCACGACAACCGGGGCAACCACAGTTGGACCGAGGTGTGGTTCGACGGCGACTGGCACTTCACGGAGTATTATTTTTCGGCATTCGATCGTGCCTGGTTCCTGGCCGATGCCGGACGGGCTACGGTGGGGGATCGGACTCATGCGATTTATGCCGTGTCGTTCCGACCTACGGGAGACTGGTTCCCGATGGTGTGGAGTGAGTCGTCGCGCCGTGTCAACGGAGTGGATGTCACGCGTCGTTACCGGGATTTCAGTGCGGCGCATACCGAGGCGCTGCTGGCGCGGGGGACTCACGTCCCGGTGCACTTCACGATGTACCGCACGGCCTCGGTTGCGGGGACCTCGGCGGGTCGGGTTGCTGCGAATGTCGATGTTTTCCGTGGAGCGGAGCAGGTGGGCGGCGGCCGTACGGCCGGTCCGCGGCAGGATATGAACGACGGTTTCCGGATCCTGCTGGAGAAGCATGGACGCTATGCGTTCCGCTACGAAAATGCACGGGGCGAACCGGTGGAGGTGACGGTTGAGGTGGACGACGAACCGCTGTCTGTGGCGGGATACATGGAGTAGCCGCCGCAGGATGCGAACAAGCGCGGATGTCATCGAAACGGTGACATCCGCGCTTGTGTTCGGTTGGTCCCGTGCGGATTCGACCCTGTTACAGAAGGGTTACGGGCTCCTTGCGGCGGAAGAAATTGCGGGAGAGGGCCTCGGCAAAGGGCGTATGGAAGGTGCGGGCTCCGACCGGGCACGCCTTGACGCAGGCACAGCACCGGATGCAGCGGGCGGGGTCGGTGCGTGTTTCGTCGCCGCGCGGAATGGCTCCGACCGGACAGATTGCCGCACACCGCCCGCATTGGGTGCATCGCTCGGCATCCCCTTCGGGCAGATAGACCACCGGATGCCGTTTCTGCTGGCGCCGGTAACGCAGCACGAAATGGAGGAAGCGCAGTGTCGAGAGGCTCGGAGCGCGGCGGTCCTTGAGTTGTGCGGCGTCGATGGGTGCGGGGTCTCCGGTCTCGAGTTTTTGCCGGACGGCCCGTCCGAAGGCTTCGGCCGCAACCAGGTCCTCTGCATCGGGTCGCCCGGCGGCAATCGGGGTTTCGGGGGTGGAGTAGGAGTGTTCGCCGACGAATGCCGCGGCGGCAATCGGCTCGAATCCCTGTCGGCGGGCCAGGCCGGCCAGCTCCGTGAGGGCATGTTCGAAGGCGCGGTTCCCGTAGAGGACCACCACGACGGCCGGACCTCCCGAACCGTGAATCCCCGACAGTCTCCCGGCTGCCGTCGGGGCGACGTGGCCTCCGTAAACGGGTGCGGCGATTACGGTGACGCATCCGGCGGGGAGCGTCGCCGCGGGCTTTGCTGCGTGGGTCAGATCGAGCGTTTGCGGCACGAGTGCCGGGGCGGTCTCGCAGATCGGGGCGGCAATTCCCCGGGCAATGGCCTCGGCCACCTTTTTCGTGGTGCCCGTCGGCGAGAAGAAGAGGGTGCGGATCGAGTCGTAGGTATTCATGGGGTGGGGGAAGGGTTTCGGATCTGTACTATTGTTCGGGCGCGGTTTCGGATGCGGAGTCTCCGGGTGCGGGGCATGTATCTCCGGGCTCGGGATGCTCGGCGAAATAACGCCACAGCGGTGCGGCCATCAGAGCCTGGCGGATACGGTCGTTGCGGAGCAGTTCGAGCACTTCGCGGCGTGTCATGAGGTGGACCCGCAGGTCTTCGGTCGGATCGAGGTGTTGCTCCGTGAGGCGTTCGACGCCCGTTGCGAGGAAGCAGTACGTGAGGTTGGTCTGCGTCGCCGGATTGGGGGCCACGGTCGTGAGCAGACGCCACTCTCCGCCTCCGTATCCGGTCTCTTCGGCCAGTTCACGCTGTGCGGCGGCCAGCATCGAGGTGTCCGTGGGTTCGGAGACTCCGGCCGGAATCTCGTAGGAGGTCTCTCCGAGACCGTGACGGTACTGGTCGATCAGGACGAAGTGTCCGTCGCGGGTGATGGCCGTGACGTTGATCCAGTCGGGGTATTCGAGCACGTAGTAGTCGGGCACGCGGCGGCCGTCTGGCAGCTCGAGACTTTCGTGGCGTACGGTGAGCCACGGCTTGCGAAAGAGGTACTCGCTCGTGAGCACTCTCCATTTGCGATCTTCGGGGTCTTTCATACTGCGAAAATACGGAAAAAATAGTATCTTTGTTTCCGCTAAACCCAAAAGTCTATGTTGCCCGTTTCTGAACGCAAACAAATCATCGATCTGATTCACCGGGAGGTGATCCCGGCCATTGGATGTACCGAGCCGATCGCCGTGGCGCTGTGCGTGTCGCGCGCTGCCGAGACGCTGGGTGCGGAGCCCGAAAAGATTACCGTGCGCCTGAGCGCCAATATCCTCAAGAACGCCATGGGCGTGGGGATCCCCGGTACGGGGATGATCGG
>CALUIG010000109.1 GCA_944320625.1 uncultured Alistipes sp. | reverse complement strand
TCCTTTCTCTTCCCCCCCCCTTCCTCCCGGCATTCTCCTTTCGATACCGCCCGGTGTCGGAGAGGCGGTCGGCATCATTTCTTGATATGGATATGTCGGGGCCCCACCTCATCGCAGATGGGACAGTAGATGTAGTCGTCCTTTCCGGTATAACTGTGCGAGTATTGGATGATGTCGATGTGGTCCTTGCTGCGGTTGTCCGACGGGGTCGAAGTCTTGTCCTCGCGGTTCGATCCGGAATTGCCGGCGGCTGCACCCATATGTACCTGTCCGTTGCTGTCGTATCCGATGCTCACGCCGTTGCGGACCGTTCCGGCCATCGTCGTGAATCCCTGTCCGTTGCAGTTCCGGCAGGACTTCGAGCCGCCGCATGCCGAACAGGGATACCAGATGCCGCCGTAGCCCATTACGCCGCCCACTCCGTGACAGATCGAGCAGGTCTTTGTCCCGTGGCACCACGTGCAGGGGATGACCGTCAGCGTCGAATACGAACCGTCGTCATTCAGGGTGTAGTCACAGTAGCCGCCGTTGGCTAACTGCTGGCGCCACGACCGGGGATTCCCCGTATTGCCGGTATTTGACGGCGTGTTGTTGGCGGCAAGATTCGCCGACGGGCTGCTCGTCTCGTAACCGCCGCCCACGTAGGCAATATCCTTGCCGTCGTCCCATTGTTTGCTGATGAAATCGGAGGGGGACGACGAAGCGGTGCGGTAGGACTGGGCAACGTTGTTATTGCTCTTGAGGGTCGAGTAGACGGCAAAGTATTCGCCGTCGCCGAACTCCAGCAGCGTGAGGTTGTAGCCTTTGTCCCATTTGGCCTTGATCTTCTCCCGGAGGCTCTCCTCCGACGTGGCCCAGAGATACCCTTGCCGGTCGTAGTTGGAGTTCTTGCTCATGACAATGAACCAGCGGGTTCCGGTGTAGGTGGCCTGGGTGATGTGGAATCCTTCGTTCCACTTCTTGCGGATCTCAGCCTTGCTATCCGACCAGTTGTCGTGGCTGAGCGTGTATTGGCCCGTATATCCCGTGCCTTTCGACAGGACGATAAACCAGTGGGTGCGGTTCGAGGCGATGGTGGTGAGGTAGTATCCTTCGCTCCGTTTCCTGTATATCCAATCGCTGGGCCAGTCGGCAGCGTAGTGGTAGGTCTGCCCCGTGAATCCGGTATTTTTGGCCATGGTGACGAACCATCCGTGCGACGTGTAGGCGGCCGAAGTGATGTAACGGTCTTCGTCCCAGTTGGCCTTGATCTTGTCCTGCTGCAGTCCACTGTCGGAGCCGCTGCAGAACCACGTCTGGGATTCATACCCCAGATCGCTCTGCGTGAGCAGCAAAAGCTGGTCCTGCGCCGTTGCTGTCGTTCCGATGGCAAGCAGCAGCATCGGAATTCCGATTTTTCGGAGTAATCCCTTCATGATGGAACCTGTTTTATGCTTGTTTTTGGATTGTATTCGCCTTTCCGGGCCGGGTCGTATCCGTGTTTGCGTCTATCGGCGGGGATGGTGGGGTGCGTGTCGTTTGGGCCCGATGTCGAACAGCCGCTGGATGTCGACCGAGAGCTGTACGACCTGCTGGGTGCCCATGCCGGTTCCGTCGTAGTGGAAGACCATCCCGGCTTCGACATGCAGCGTGTCGTGGAAGAAGCGGCGGTCGTACCCGACCCACGTACGGTTGTAGATGTGCTCCGTGGTGGCATAGAACGGCTCTCCGGCATAGAGTCCGTCCTGTCCGTATGTGAGCCCCGTGGCAGGATTCGTCACGAGGTTGCGCAGCGGCTGGAGGTTTTCGCCCAGGTAGAGGTTGTTCTCGATCTTCAGGCCCCAGCGCGAGATGGTGACATCCAGCTCTCCGCCACAGGGTTTGCGCCAGGCGTGGTCGACGCTCCGGCCGCGCTGCGGGGCGAAGAGCAGGCCGCCGCGGATGTCGAAGTCGAAGAAGGCGATGAAATCCCAGCCGACGTACGGATTCACGAGGAGATTGTCGGTGACATTCTCGTTGAGTTTCGACCCTGCGAAGTGGAACATCGAGAAGGCATACCCGAGGTAGAATCCGGACCGGGTTGTGTAGCGTCCGGCAGAGAGGATGCGGAACATCTCGCGGGAGGCTTCGGAGTACATGCCCTCCCAGTCGAGCGCCATTTCGACATAGGTGTCGCGGCGTTGCGTGGAGACGTATCGTCCGAGGAATCCCGACAGACGGTTGTGGTAGAATCGCGTGGAGTCGCTGAAGAAGGCCGCGGAGTAGTCGCCCATGAGCTCCTTGCGGTTGAAGATACCGGCATTGGCCTGGACGTTGGGGGTCTTGAATCGGTAGTACATCAGGGGTTTCACGTCGCTCAGGAAGGGATCACCCTGGGGGTTGTACTGTCCGAAATTCTGGAGCATCTCGACCCCGAAGACGAGTTGGTTCTTCTCCATCCATTCGACGCCGATCCGGGGCGAGAGGCGGGCACTGAAGAGTGTCTGCGACTCGTTGAAATCGTTGTTTGCATATTCTCGGTTGTCGAAGCGGGTTTCGAAATCGGCTCCGACGAGGATTTTCTGGGCATGCAGACCCCCCCCCGAGATCATAAGGGCCAGGGCCAGGAACAAGACTTTTTTGCGAGACATGAATCTTGAGAATTGAGGCTTCAAAAATACAGAAAATATTTTTTATTTGATTACTTTTGCCGCACAAATCACTCATTGCGACGGAATATGCGAAAAATCACGAACGAGGAGTTGGGACGTCCGACGGCGGAGGAGTTTGCCGCACAGGAGAAGCTGCCGGTGACGGTGGTGCTGGACAACGTGCGTTCGGCGCAGAACGTGGGTTCGTTTTTCCGGACGGGCGATGCCTTCGGCGTGGAACGGATTGCGCTGTGCGGGATCACGGCCACGCCACCCTCGCGCGAGATCCACAAGACGGCGCTGGGTGCGGACCAGACCGTTGCCTGGAGCTATTATGCGACGACCGGGGCATGCCTCGACGAACTTCATGCGGCGGGTTATACGGTGCTGGCCGTGGAGCAGGTTGAAGGTGCCGCGATGCTGGATTCGTTCCGCGCGGAGGTGGGGCGGAGATACGCGCTGGTCTTCGGCAACGAGGTGGACGGCGTGGATCAGGCGGTTGTCGACCGGTGCGACGGGGCGCTGGAGATTCCGCAGGTCGGGACGAAACATTCGCTCAACGTTTCGGTCAGCGGCGGGGTGGTTCTGTGGAGTTTTTTTTGCCAAATCTTTCCGAAGCGCTATCTTTGCCGCGCTGAAGATGCTGAAAAATCTAAAATCTGAGAAAAATGTCCGTAGAAAGTACAGTTCGGGCGGTGACAACCTACCGCCTTACGGAGATGAAGCAGCGGGGCGAGAAGATCGCCATGCTGACCTCGTATGACTATTCGATGGCCAGGATCGTCGATGCCGCGGGTGTTGACGTGATTCTGGTGGGCGACTCGGCGGCCAACGTGATGGCCGGCTACGAGACGACGCTTCCCATCACGCTCGATATGATGATCTACCATGCGCGTTCGGTGGTCCGGGCCGTGGAACGCGCACTGGTTGTGGTCGACCTGCCGTTCGGGACCTACCAGGGCAATTCGAAGGTGGCCCTGGACTCGGCGATCCGCATCATGAAGGAGACCGAGGCCGATGCCGTGAAGATCGAGGGCGGGGAGGAGATCCTCGAGTCGGTGCAGCGGATCCTCTCGGCCGGGATTCCGGTGATGGGGCACCTGGGTCTGACACCGCAGTCGATCCACAAGTTCGGGACCTATGCCGTGCGTGCCAAGGAGGAGGCCGAGGCCGAGAAACTGGTCCGAGACGCCCATCTGCTGAGTGAGGCGGGCTGTTTTGCCATCGTGCTGGAAAAGATTCCCGCGGCGCTGGCGACACGGGTGACGCAGGAGATCCCGACGCCGACGATCGGCATCGGGGCCGGAGGCGGCTGCGACGGTCAGGTGCTGGTGATCCACGACATGCTGGGCATCAACAAGGGCTTCTCGCCGCGGTTCCTGCGCCGTTATGCCGATCTGCATACGGTGATGACCGAGGCCGTGGGGCAGTACGTGCAGGACGTGAAGGCGTGCGACTTCCCCAACGAGAAGGAGCAGTACTGATCCCGTCGCCGGGTGCGGCAAAGCAAAGGCGGGCGCTGTCGGCTGACAGCGCCCGCCTTTTTTGGGGGGCGGAGGGCTCCGGGAAGACTATTCGGCGCTCTTTCCGACCGAGATGACCTCCACGACCTCGAAGATCCCCGCGTAGTCGGCGGCGAATCCTTCGTCGGAATACCCCTTGTAATGGAGTTTCAGTTCGGCTTCGAGGGGCGTTCCGTTCTTCAGTCCGCCGGTTATGCTGTCGTATTCGCGTTCGAGGGCACCGCTGCGGTCGATGATCCAGAACTCCGTCGTGTCGCCTTCGGGGACGAACGAGCGGACTTCGTGGGCGATGACGATGCGTCCGCGCAGACGTGCCACGGAATCCGCGGGCCAGGGGCGTGCCATCGTTGCTTCGGGGTTCGGGGCGGCCGTTGTCGCACAGCCTTCCGAGGGGGCGTTTCGGGCGGTTTTCTGCCGCCCGGGACCGCAGGCCGCCAGGAGCAGCAGGGCGGTCGTTGCCAGGAGAGTCCGTCCGATCCGTTCTTTCCGGCGGGATGCCCGGCCGACCGGCCGGGCCGCGAGGTGTTTGAGCAGGTCCATATCACGAAAATTTGAAAGACTGATGCGGGCAAAGTTAGAAAAAAAACGGAAAGGGCTGCGGGTATTGATAAAATGTTGATAAAAAGTCGCTGAAGGGGAGGCGGATTTTAGGCCGTTTCGAAAAAAATGATTACTTTTGCGAGCAACAAAAATCCACGTTCATTATGTCTTTTATCAATGAAAGGGTTCAGCCCGAAGGACTTACGTTCGACGATGTGCTGCTCGTACCCGCCTATTCGGAAGTGTTGCCGCGAGAAGTCAATATCCAGACGCTCTTTTCGCGAAATATCAAGCTCAACATCCCCATCGTCTCTGCGGCGATGGATACCGTGACGGAGGCCCCGTTGGCTATCGCGCTGGCGCGTGAGGGCGGTATCGGTGTGATCCACAAGAACATGACCATCGCGGAACAGGCCGCCCAGGTGCGTCGTGTCAAGCGTGCGGAGAACGGCATGATCTACGACCCGGTGACCATCTCGAAGGAGAATACCGTGGGCGACGCGCTGAATCTGATGAAGGAGAACAAGATCGGCGGAATCCCGGTTGTGGATGCGGATCGCAAGTTGATCGGCATTGTCACGAACCGGGATTTGCGTTTCCAGCGCGACATGGATCGCCGGATCTCGGAGGTGATGACCCCCGGGGACCGGCTCATCACGACTCACCGTACCGACCTGGCACACGCTTCGGAGGTGTTGCTGAACAACAAGATCGAAAAACTCCCGGTGGTGGACGACGAGGGACACCTCGTGGGTCTGATCACCTATAAGGACATTACGAAGGTGCAGGACCACCCGAATGCCTGCAAGGATGCAAAGGGCCGTCTTCGGGTGGCTGCGGGCGTGGGCATTACGGCCGATGCCATGGAGCGCGTGGCGGCGCTCGTTGCCGAGGACGTGGACGCCGTGGTGCTGGATTCGGCACACGGGCATTCGCGCAACATCGTGCGGACGCTCAAGGAGATCAAGGCGAAATACCCGACGCTGGATGTCGTGGTGGGCAACATCGCCACGGCCGAGGCCGCGAAGTTCCTCATCGAGGCGGGGGCCGACGGTATCAAGGTGGGTATCGGTCCGGGTTCGATCTGCACGACGCGTATCATTGCGGGCGTGGGCGTTCCGCAGCTGTCGGCGATCTACGCCGCCGCTTCGGCCGCCAAGGGTACGGGCGTCCCGGTGATTGCCGACGGAGGTCTGCGCTATTCGGGCGACATCGTCAAGGCGCTGGCTGCGGGCGGCGACTGCGTGATGATCGGTTCGATGTTCGCCGGTACGGAGGAGGCTCCGGGCGAGACGATCATCTACAACGGCCGCAAGTTCAAGGCCTACCGCGGTATGGGCTCGATCGACGCCATGAAGGCCGGTTCGGCCGACCGCTACTTCCAGAAGGGGTGTGAGGGGAATATCAACAAACTCGTCCCCGAAGGCATCGTGGCGCGCGTACCGTTCAAGGGCTCGCTGAGCGAGACGGTCTACCAGTTGATCGGCGGTCTGCGCTCGGGCATGGGCTACTGCGGTGCGAAGGACATTCCGACGCTGCAGACGGCACAGTTCATCCGGATCACGGCTTCGGGTATGCACGAAAGCCACCCGCACGACGTGACGATCACGAGCGAGGCCCCGAACTATTCGAGCGAACACTAATATCCTTCCGGACCCGGAACGAATAATTCTGAATCGATGGAAAAGATACTGATTCTCGACTTCGGCTCGCAGTACACGCAGCTCATTGCGCGGCGCGTGCGCGAACTGAACGTCTATTGCGAGATCCACCCCTTCAACAAGATTCCGACGCTGGACTCTTCGGTGCGGGGCGTGATTCTCTCGGGCAGCCCCTATTCGGTGCGGGATGCCCAGGCCCCGACGCC
>CALUIG010000108.1 GCA_944320625.1 uncultured Alistipes sp. | reverse complement strand
GAGCGCCGGGGTCTCCCCAGCCTCCGCCCAGCGCCTTGTAGAGCTGGACCAGTGCCAGATGCTCGTTCCGGACCGCATTGCTCTCCTCGATTTGTGCATCGAAGAATTTCCGCTGGGCGTCCAGTACGTCGATATAGCGGATCACACCGTTGATGTATTGCAGTTTGGCCAGAACGACATACTGCCGGGCCGCCTCCCGGAGGTTGTATTTCAATTCGGCCGTGCGGCGCATGTTGCGGTAGGCCTCCACGGCGTCATTGACCTCCTGGAAGACCTCCAGGACCTTCTGCTCGTAGGCCAGGCGTGCCTGGTCGTAGGCCGCCAATGCTGCCCGGTACTTCGCCCGCTTCGACCCGAAGGCAAAGAGCGGTGCCGTGAGGTTCCCGGCCATGTAGGTGAAGGGCGATTCGAGCAGTCCCTTGAAGTGTCCGTTCTCCACACCGCCCGTCAGCGAGAAGGTCAGACGCGGGAACCGGTCCGCATAGGCAATGCCCACGCCTGCCATTGCCGCCCGCAGCTGCTGTTCGGCCTGCCGTACGTCGGGCCGCCGCTGCAACAGCGTCGACGGAAGTCCGACGGGCAACGATGCGGGCATCACGACGTTCAGATCCAGATTCGCACGTTCCACCCGATCCGGATAACCGCCTGCAAGGACCGAAATCTGGTTCTCCTTCTGGGCGATCTGCAACTCCAGATTCGGAATCAGTGCCGCGGCACTGGCCAGTTCGACCTTCGCCTGCTGGTAGTTCGTCTCGGAGGTCAGACCCCCTTCGAAGCGGAGTTTGGCCTGCTGGACACTCTCCTCGCGGGTCTCCACCGTGCGGCGCACGATCTCTAATTCGTGGTCGAGGGCCACCAGTTCGAAATAGGCCGTGGCAACCTGGGCCACCAGCGCCATCTGCAGCGCCCGGGCCCCTTCGACCGAGGCGAGGTACTCCGCCCCGCCCTTGCGCTTGGCCCACCGCAGGCTCCCCCACAGGTCGGCCTCCCAGCTCAGTGAAGCCTTGATGCCGATCTCCGGATCGTTCGAATATTTCGAGTCGTAATAGTCGTTGGTTTCCCGGTCGGCGTAGGCCGTACCGCCGATGGCCGGCAGGCGGGACGCCTTGCTTATGCGGTAGAGCTCCTCCAACTGGCGCACGCGGGCTTCGGCCGAAAGCAGGTTGCGGTTGTGTTCGAGCGTGCGTTCGATCAGCCGGCAAAGCGTCGTGTCGGAGTAGATCTCCCACCAGTTGCGGTCGCTGATCGAGAGCGAGTCGCTCGCTCCGGGAACGATCTCCGACGGCAGGTCCAGTTCCGGGGCCTTGCACCTCTTCTGAACCGAGCAACTGCCTGCCGCGAGGAGCAGCAGTCCGCATGAAAAAAGGTATAGGGTTGCGCGTTTCATCGTTTTGACCATTTTTCTTTCACTTTGTAGACCCAGACGAAGAACAGCGGCACGAAGACGATACCCACGGTAATGGCCACGAGCATGCCGAAGAAGACGCCCGTACCGATTCCCTGGCGGCTGGCCGAGCCGGGACCGCTGGCGAAGACCAGCGGCAGCATGCCCAGGATGAAGGCCAGCGAGGTCATCACGATGGGTCGGAAACGCAGGTGGGCGGCCTGAATCACGGCCGAGAGCGTGTCGCGGCCCTTTTCGACCTCGTCCTTGGCGAACTCCACGATCAGGATGGCGTTCTTGGCCACCAGGCCCACGAGCATCACCAGACCGATCTGGAAGTAGATGTTGTTCTCCAGTCCGCAGGCCCAGTTCCCGAGGTAGGCCCCGATGCCCGCAATGGGCAGCGAGAGGATCACCGCAATGGGGATCAGCCAACTCTCGTACTGTGCCGCCAGGAACAGGAAGACGAACAGGAAGGCCAGTCCCAGGACGTATCCCGTCTGTCCGCTGACGTGCTTCTCCTGATAGGAAAGGCCGCTCCACTCGACGCCGATCGTTGAGGGAAGATGGCGGCGGGCGATCTGTTCGAGGATGGCCATGGCCTGTCCCGAGCTGTAACCCTGGGCCGCTTCGCCCGAGATGGTTGCCGAGTTGAACATGTTGAAGCGTCGGATCGTACCCGGACCTGTCGTGTAGGAGGTCGTACCGAGGGCCGTGATGGGGATCATCGCCTTGTCGGAGCCCCGCACGAAGAAGAGCCCGAGGTTTTCGCGTTGCGCACGGTACGGCGCTTCGGCCTGGATGTAGACCCGGTAGATGCGGTTGAACATGTTGAAGTCGTTGACGTAGACCGATCCCGTGAAGGTCTTCACCGTCGAGAAGATGTCGGCCATCGGGACGCCCAGCATCTGCGCCTTGTCACGGTCGACGTCGAAGTAGAGCTGCGGAATGTCGTTCTGGATCGACGACGAGAGTCCCGTGAGCTCCTTGCGCTGCGAGGCGTAGTGCATCAGCGTGTCGACGGCCCGCTGGAGGTCGTTGTACGAGGCATCGCCGCGGGCTTCGAGCACCATTTCGAAACCGCCCGAGGCTCCGAGACCCGGAATCACCGGAGGTGTCGAAAGATAGGCCTTGCTCTCCGGATAACGGTTCAGCTCCCTGCGTATGGAGGCCATCACTTCGCGGATGTCGGAGCTTTTGCGCTCCTCCCAGGGTTTGAGGATCACGGTCATCTGGCTCCGCGACTGGTTCGTACCCACACGCGGGCTTGAGCCCGTGACGTTGAGCACGTACTCCACATCGGGCAGCGACATGAGGTACTCCATGGCCCGGTTCGTGACCCGACGCGTACGTTCGAGCGTGGCACCCTCGGGGAGTTCCAGCTCCACGGTGAAGTAGCCCTGGTCCTCCTGGGGCATGAAGCTCTGCGGCACGACCTTGTTCAGCAGCCACAGTGCCACGAGCGTCAGACCGAAGAGCGAGAGCATGCGTTTCGAGTGGCGGACACCGCCGCGGATCATCTTTTCGTAGAACTTGTTGCCGCGGGCCAGCCAGAGATTGATGCGGCGGAAGAGCCGGTTTTTCTTCTTTCCTGAATCGGGTCGCAGGATCAGGGCACAGAGCGCCGGCGAGAGGGTCAGTGCCACGAAGGTCGAGATCAGCACCGAGACGGCGATCGTGATGGTGAACTGCCGGTACAACTGTCCGGTGATGCCCGACAGGAAGCTCACCGGGACGAACACGGCGCAGAGCACGAGCGACGTGGCGACGATGGCGCTGCCCAGGCCTTTCATGGCCTTCTTGGTGGCTTCATACGGGGAGAGGCCCTCCTCGTCCATCGTGCGCTCGACGGCCTCGACGACCACGATGGCGTCGTCGACTACGATACCGATCGCCAGGATCAGACCCAGCAGGGTCATCATGTTGAGCGAGAAGCCGAAGACGAGCATTACGCCGAACGTACCGATCAGCGAGATCGGCACGGCGATCGTCGGGATGAGCGTCGCGCGCCAGTTCTGCAGCGAGAGGAACACCACGAGGATCACCAGCAGCAGCGCTTCGACGAGTGTATGGTAGACCTCCTTGATCGACTGCGAGATATAGGCGGTCATGTCGAAGGGTATTTCGTAGGAGATTCCTTCGGGGAAGTTGCGGCTGATCTCCTCCATGGTCTCCTTGACCCGCTGGGCCACCTCCATGGCGTTGGCACCCGGCAACATGTTGATGTTCATCACCGCGGCATTTCCGCCGTTGATTCCGCTCTCGGTGTTGTATGAGGCGGCCTCGAGCGAGACGCGGGCCACGTCACGCAGTCGCGTGAGCGATCCGTCGGGGTTGGCGCGGATGACGATCTCCTCGAACTCGCCCACCGACGAGAGACGTCCCTGGGCGATGATCGGGGTGGTGACGTCGAGGTCCGTGATGGGCTGTTGCCCCAGCACGCCGGCTGCCGATTCGCGGTTCTGGTCCTTGAGTGCCTTCTGCAGGTCCTGGACCGTGAGTCCGAGGTTGGCCAGGCGGTCGGGCTGCACCCAGATCTGCATGGCATAGTAGCGGCTGCCGACATTCGACACGCTGCCCACGCCCGGCACACGGCGCAGCATGTCCAGGACGTTGAGCGTGGCGTAGTTCGAAAGGTAGATTTCGTCGAACTTCGGGTCGTTCGACAACAGCGTGACGGTCATCAGGCGGCTCGACGCCTGCTTCTCCACCGAGATGCCGTTCTGCACCACCTCGGCCGGGAGACGCGATTCGGCCTGCTTGACGCGGTTCTGGATCTCCACGGCGGCCAGGTCGGCATCCGTCGAGATGTCGAAGGTCACCGTGGCGGAGAAACTGCCCGAGTTGGAGTTCGTGGACTCCATGTAGAGCATTCCGGGTGTACCGTTCAACTCCTGTTCAATGGGGGTGGCAACGGCCTGCGTCACGGTCTGGGCACTCGCTCCCGGGTACGATGCCGAGATCTTCACCACCGGGGGGACGATCTGCGGATACTGGTCCACGGGCAGCAGGAACAACCCCAGCAGACCCACGATGACGATGACAATCGAGAGAACGGTCGAAAAGATCGGCCGGTCGATAAAGAAATCCGATTTCATGGGCAGGTCACTTTTCGGGGGTTTCCGATTCGGTTGCGGCCTCCGGTTCCGGGGCTGTGACGGGTTCGACCTTGTCGCCGTGTGTGAGTTTGTGGAATCCCTCGACGACGATCTTCTCGCCAGGAACGGCACCGCGTTCGATGATCACCCGGTTGCCGATTTCGGGCCCGAGTTCGATCATGCGGCGTTCGGCCACGCTGTCGGGGCGGATCACGAAGATGTAGGCGCCGCCCTTCTCGATGACCACGGCCTTTGTCGGGATCACCGTGGCGTGTTCACGCACGTCCAGGAGCAGGCGCACCTTGGTGAACTGTCCCGGGAGCAGGATCCGGTCCGGGTTGGCCATTTCGGCCCGTACGGAGAAGGTTCCCGTTTCGGGATCGACCTGCGGGTCGGCGAAATCCACCAGACCCCGCAGCGGATAGGGCGTATTGTCGGGCAGCGTGATGGTGATGTAGGGGTTCCACTTGCGCGTGGTGTCCTTCTGCCCGATGTTGACGTTGCGGGCCTTGCTCTTCAGGTAGTCGAGGCCCGTCATGCTGAAGTCCACGCGCACGGTGTCGCTCTTGACCACGGTGGCCAGCAGCGACTTGCCGTTCGGGCCGACCAGCGTCCCGATGTCGACACTCCGTTCGGAGATGTAGCCCGAGATGGGCGAACTGACGGTCGTATAGCTCAGGGCCGTTTCGGCCTGGGTGAGGTCGGCCTCGCTCATCGTTACGGCCGCCGTGGCGCTTTCGTACGAAGCCACGGCATTGTCCAGGTCGAGTTGGCTGGCGGCATTCTGTTCGTAGAGGGGCCGGATGCGCTGCAGGTCGCGTTCGGCCTTCTGGGCCAGGGCCTGATCCTTGTTGAGTTGGGCTTTGGCCTTGTTGACGCGGGCCTGGTAGAGTTTGGGGTCGATAATGAAGAGGGGTTGTCCGCGGCGGACGTAGGTACCCTCTTCGAAGAGCATCTTTTCGAGGAAGCCCTCCACCCGGGCACGGATCTCGACGAACTGCTGGGCCCGGATGCGGCCGACGTATTCGCCATAGATCTCAATGTCGTCGGTCCCGACGGGCTCGACTTCGACGACCGGAAAGACCGGCTTGGGAGGTTCGGGCCGGAAAAGCCACCAGAGAGCTCCGGCGAGCAGGATGGCACAGAGACCCAGGATACTCCAGGTGCGTTTGGAGAACCGGCGGACCCGGCCACCGGCTTTCCGGCTGATTTGGAGGGTACGGCGACCGGCTCGGGTCGCCTGTTGAACGATTTTCTCGCGTGATAATTCCATGTTCCAATTAAAAATTCCGGAAGGTTTGCCTGGTATGTTTCCGGTTCGGACTGCAAAAGTACGAATTTTTTCCAAGAAACGGATTTTTCGGCCGAATATGATTTTTATTCTCTGTAAAAAGCATATTGTCTCCATTATGTCTGATTTTACATGTTATTGTATAAATAAATTGAAACTTTTTTACTGTATTGTTTAAACTGTTTTTGCCTTTCAAAATATCGACATCATATATGTTTTACATGTTTAATGATAAATAATTGGATTGACAAAAAATTATATTTAAATTTACATTTAAAAGCAGAACGGATAATGAGTAGTAATCAATATTTACAGACTATAAACCGCAATTCTAATTTTGAAATGGTAAGAATTGTGGCAATGACTTTTATTGTTATTTACCATATTTTGTATCATGGTTTTAATCAGCAACTTTCGTATACGACCACAGTTGTGTCATTTTTGATCGGCGGAGTGGATTTATTTCTGTTGATTACGGGTTTCTGGGGTATTAAATTCAAGTGGAGATCTTTGATAGATCTCCTTTGCATCGTTGTCTTTTATGCTTTATTGTCCCATGTTTGTTTTGCCTTGATTTTTCATGGGGATATATCGTTGAAAAGTTGGTTGAAACTTTTTTTTCCTGCAAGTCGGCCTACTTATTGGTTTATTGCCTGTTATATATTTCTCTATTTGTTGAGCCCAATGCTTTCAAATGGGTTGAAAATGATGTCCAATAAACAATTACTCGTATTTATTGGCATTTTGATATATATGAACTGTTTTTCCGGCTGGTTTTTCGATAATGGTATTAAT
>CALUIG010000107.1 GCA_944320625.1 uncultured Alistipes sp. | reverse complement strand
GTCGTGCATCTCGGGGGGTGGGAGAAGGATCCGGCCTATGCCGTGCTGGACGGCCGGGGCGAAATGACCTTGAAAAGAGTGGAACGATGAAACAATACCTCGATCTGCTGCGTCGGATCACGACCGAAGGCGTCGTGCGCGGCGACCGCACCGGAACCGGAACCAAAGGGGTCTTCGGACATCAGATGCGCTTTGACCTGGAGGCGGGATTCCCGTTGCTGACCACCAAACGGGTCTTTCTCAAAGGAGTGATCCACGAACTGCTGTGGTTCCTGCGCGGCGATACCAATATAAAATACCTGGTCGAAAACGGCGTCCACATCTGGGACAACGACGCTTTTCGTTACTATAACGAACTCTGCGTGCGGGAGGGTGTATTGCCGCTCGACCGCGAGGCCTTTCTGGCTGCGGCCGGGGAGGAGTCGCCCATCGACGGATACCGCTTCGGGGACCTGAACCATGTCTATGGCTATCAGTGGCGTTCGTGGCCGCGGCCCGACGGCGGGGTGGTGGATCAGATCGTCGAGGCGCAGGAGCTGATCCGTACGAATCCCGAGTCGCGGCGCATCCTGGTCTCGGCGTGGAACGTCCCGGAGATTGCACAGATGGCCCTGCCGCCGTGCCATGTGCTGTTCCAGTTCTACGTGGCCGGGGGCCGGTTGTCGTGCCAGTTGTATCAGCGGAGCGCCGATACGTTCCTCGGGGTGCCCTTCAATATTGCCTCCTATGCGCTGCTCACGATGATGATGGCCCAGACGTGCGGCCTGCGGCCCGGGGAGTTCGTACATACGCTGGGCGACACGCACCTCTATCTGAATCATCTGGAGCAGGCCGCCGAGCAGTTGCGGCGCGAGCCGCGTCCGCTGCCGGTGATGCGGCTGAACCCCGACGTCAAGTCGGTATTTGATTTCCGCTACGAGGATTTCACGCTCGAAGGGTACGACCCCTGGCCGGCGATCAAGGCTCCGATGTCGTTTTAATTTTGCGTTTCCCATGCTTTCCCTTATCGTGGCCGTTGCGGAAAACGGCGTGATCGGCGACAAGAATACGCTGTTGTGGCATATCTCCGAGGACCTGAAGCACTTCAAGTCCCTGACGACCGGCCATCCCGTCGTCATGGGACGCAAGACCTTCGAGTCGCTCGGACGGCCCCTTCCGAACCGCACCAACGTTGTCATTTCGCGGCAGGAACTGGAGATTCCCGGTTGTCGGGTGGTCCATTCGCTCGACGAGGCCCTGGCGCTTTTCCCCGCCGGTGAGGAGGTCTTCGTCATCGGCGGTGCCCAGATCTATGCCGAGGCGCTGCCCCGTGCCGACCGCTTCTACCTGACACGGGTTTTCCGCGATTATGAGGGCGATACGCGCTTCCCCGCGTGGGACGAACGCGAGTGGCGCCTCGTCTCTTCGGAAGCCTTCCCGCGCGGAAAGGAGTATCCCTGGCCCTTTGCCTTCGAGTGCTGGGAGCGGCGCTGACCGGAACGGCGAGCACGCTCCTGTGTGCTAAAATTAGGTATTTATACCACCCCGCGGGCGACGCGGAATCCCTACCTTTGCAGTGCAAAGGTTTTTTTGTGTCATAGGGTATGGGAAAGTATTTCGACATGCTGATGGAGGACGTGCGGGCGCGTGAAGGATTGCACGCCTGCATGAATTGCGGCGTCTGTACGGGCGTCTGCCCCGCGGCCGAGTTCTACAACTACGATCCGCGTCAGATCGTCTCGATCGTCCAGACGCGCGACGACGATGCCATCGAGGCTCTTCTGAAGAGCGATACGATCTGGTATTGCGGCGAGTGCATGTCGTGCCGTCCGCGCTGCCCGCGGGGAAATACGCCGGGATACGTGATCCAGGCGCTGCGCACGCTGTCGCAGAAGCTCGGCTTCTTCGTCGAAAGCGAAAAGGGTCGCCAGCAGCTTGCTCTGAAGCGCATCATCGGGGAGAATATCCTCCGTACGGGCTATTGCCTCGTGCCGCGGCTCATCAAGCCCGAACTCCACCCCGAACAGGGAACCGTCTGGCAGTGGATCTATGACCACGACAAGGAGGTCTACGGGCAGTTCTCGCCCGTCTACATGCGCCACGGGGCCGGAGCCCTGCGCCGTATCGACGAGGATTCGCTCGCCGAGATCCGTCGCATCTTCGATGTCAGCGGCGGCAGCGAGATGTTCGAGACCATCGAGAAACACTCCGACCGCAAGGCCCGCGAAATGGGCTACGAAGAGGGCGCCGATCAACAGTACCTGATGGACGTCTTCTGCAACAACAGCAACGAGCACTATTAAGATAAGAAGCGCAGAGAGATGATGAAACGCAGAAGTTGGCAGGAGTACCAGAAGGAGATTGCCGACGACCGTTACTACTACGCCCGCAGCTGCATCCGGCAGAACTTCTTCCCGGGCAGCGAGAAGGCCTTTATCGAGATCCTGCAGAACGATCTGGGCAAGGACCTGCTCGACGATCCGAAGCATTCGTCCTGTACCGGAATCGGCTACCATTCGGACATCGTGCCCCTGGAGACGATCATGACGGTCGTGGCACGGCAGTTCGCGCTGATGAACGAGGCGGGCTACGAGAATTTCGTGACGTCGTGCATCACCTCGTTCGGTATCTATTGCGAGGTGCTCTCCACCTGGAACGAATTCCCCGAGACGGAGGAGAAGACCCGCGAGAACCTCTTCAAGGCCACGGGCCGCGAGTTCCGCAAACCGGCCAGCGTCGCCCATACCTCGGACGTGATGTTCCACTTCCGCGAGGAGATCGCCGCCCGGGCCAAAAAACGCCTGGTCAATGCCGTGACGGGCGAACCGCTGAAGGTCGTCGAGCACATCGGCTGTCACTACGCCAAGATATTTCCGAAATCCGGCATCGGGGGTTCGGAATTCCCCTACGTGCTGGCCGGGATGATCGAGTCGTGGGGCGGTGAGGTGGTCGATTATCCGGAGCGCCGCCACTGCTGCGGATTCGGTTTCCGCAACTACCTCGTGCAGGCCAACCGCGGCTACTCGATCGCCAACTCGCACAAGAAACTCGAAAGCATGGCTCCCTACAAGCCCGACTTCATCGTCGCCAACTGCCCGGGGTGTGCGATGTTCCTCGACAAGTGGCAGTACGCCATCGCCGAGATGGAGGGGACGACTTACGGCCAGAACGGCCACGGCATCCCGGTGCTGACCTACGAGGAGATGGCCGGACTGGTGCTTGGCTACGACCCCTGGGCGCTGGGGATCCAGATGCACCAGGTCGATGTCGAACCCCTGCTGGACAAGATGGGCATCGAATACGACCCCGCGGCCAAATACCTGGGCCGCAATGGCAAATACATCGGAAAACCCGCGTCGGCGGTGGTCAACTGCTGCCCGACGGATACGATATACGACATCAGAGAGTAATGAAGAAACGCATCATCGTCATAGGTGGCGGCGTCGCGGGCATGCAGACGGCCCTGCGCCTCGCAGAGCAGGGTGTGGAGCCCGTGATCGTCGAGAAGGAGCCCGAACTGGGCGGAAAACTCCGGGGCTGGCACGTGCTCTTCCCGTCGTTCACGCCCGCCGAGGAGGTCCTGACCGCCCTGCGGCGGCGTATCAATGAATCCGGTATCGAGGTGCGGACCTCCGCCGAGGTGGTGGAACTGGCTTCCCGGAGCGTGCGGCTGTCCGACGGCAGCACGCTCGAAGGCGATGCGGTGGTCGTCGCCACGGGATTCACGCTCTTCGACGCCTCGATCAAGGAGGAGTACGGATACGGCATTTACGACAACGTCTTCACGTCGGTCGACATCGAGCGGATGCTCAACGAGGGGCGTGTGGCCAAGGCCGACGGTACGGCGCCGCGCCGCATTGCCTTCCTGCACTGCGTCGGGTCGCGCGACGAGAAGGTCTGCCAGCAGCACTGTTCGAAGGTGTGCTGCATCACGGGCGTGAAGCAGGCCATGGAGATGAAGAAGCTCTTCCCGGAGGCCGACGTCTTCAACTTCTACATGGACATCCGCATGTTCGGCCCCGGATACGAGGAGATGTACCGCGAGGCGCAGCAGAAGTATAACATCCATTTCGTGCGCGGCCGGATCTCGGAGGCGAGCCCCACGATCGACGGACGGGTGCAGATCAAGGCCGAGGATACCCTGACGGGGCGTCCGCTGCGCATGAGCGTCGACATGCTGGTGCTGCTCGTCGGCATGCGGGCCAACGACGACAACGCCGTACTGGCCGCAGGTGCCGGGCTGAATCGTGCTCCGAGCGGTTTCCTGGCCCCGCGGGACCTCTTCCTGGGGAATGTGTGCAGCAATGTCGGCGGCATCTTCTATGCCGGGACCGTTACCGCCCCGAAGAACATCGGCGAGACCCTGAACGAAGGAACCGCCGCGGCGGATGCCGCGGCCCGATACGTGGAGGCATAACGTATGGCAGCAATCCATTTCGGATATACGATTTCGAAGCCCCGGGCCATCGACCTCGACCGCAACAACCTCCGCAAGAGCGACGAGATTCTGCGCGAGATGCCCGAGCTGCAGACCTGCATCGGCTGCGGGGCCTGCACGGCGATCTGTACGGCGGGCAACCTCACGGAGTTCAATTTCCGCAAGGTGCACACGCTGGTGCGCCGCGGCGAATACCAGGGCGCCTACGAGGAGATGAACAAGTGCATGCTGTGCGGCAAGTGCCGGCTGGTGTGCCCCCGGGGGATCAACACCCGGGGCGTGGTGATGCTGATCAAACGTAAACTGGGAGATTTCTGACGATGATTTTCTATGCACCCTTCTGTCTGCCGTTCATCCTCGGCGCCGCGGTGATGTTCCTCACCCTGGCGTGGAAGTGGGGGAAATGGCTCTGGCTCCTGCCGCCCGGCGACAAGAAACGCCTGCTCCGCGGCCTGCCTACGCGCCGCACGCTGGAGGCGGTCGGGGAGGTGGTGAGCGAATCGCTCCTCCATCGGCGGATCTTCCGCGTCAACCCGCTGCTGGGATACATGCACATGTCGCTGGCCTTCGGCTGGTTCCTGCTGATCCTGACCGGATGGATCGAAACCGTCGCCTACATCGGCTTCCGCTACGTGCCGCTGCAGGGCCACGTCTTCTTCAAATACTTCTCCACGGGACTCGAACACAAACCCGTGTTTGATTTCCTGATGGACCTGTTGTTGCTCTTCGTGCTGTCGGGAGTGGCCCTGGCCTGGGGCAAACGCTTCTACTCCCGGGCCATGGGGATGCGTCGGACCACGAAACACGTGCCGGGTGACCGCATCGCCCTTTCGGCCCTGTGGTTCATCTTCCCGGCGCGTCTGCTGGCCGAGAGTACCACCTGTGCCCTCTATGGCGGCGGGAGTTTCCTCACCGGGGGGATTGGCGGCTGGATGGCCGGACACATCGGGGTCCTGCCGCTCATGACCCTCGAAACCGTAGCCTGGTGGTTCTATTCGTCGTGCCTCGGGATCTTCTTCGTGGCGCTGCCCTTCTCGCGTTACATGCACATCTTTACGGAGATTCCGCTGATCTTTCTGCGCCGGTACGGGTTGCGTTCCGGTGAAAAGGAGTCGTCGTATGACGATTTCCAGGTCGAGGCCTGTTCGCGCTGCGGGATCTGCATTGATCCCTGCCAGTTGCAGAGTGTACTGGGAATCAACGATGTGCAGTCGGTCTACTTCCTGCGTGACCGGCGTTACAACATGTTGCGGCTCCAGGTGGCCGACAACTGCCTGATGTGCGGTCGTTGTGTGGAGAGGTGCCCGGTGAACATCGACCTCAACACGTTGCGGCTCAATGCGCGTGACCGGATGCGCAACGTCCCCGACGAACGCCGCTACGGCTATTTCAAGGGGCTGGACCGCTCGTCGGGCGAGGGCAAGGTGGGCTATTTTGCGGGGTGTATGACGCTGCTTACGCCCCGGACGCTGACGGCCATGTCTGCGATTTTCGAGGCGGCGGGCGAGGAGGTCTGGTGGGCCGACCGCGAGGGCGGAGTCTGCTGCGGGCGGCCGCTGAAGCTCGCCGGAGAGACCGACTCGGCACGCAAGATGATGAAATACAACACGGAACTCTTCCGCAAACACGGCATCACGACCCTCGTGACGTCGTGCCCGATCTGTCTGAAGGTTTTCCGTGAGGACTATGACCTGCCGGGTGTGGAGGTGCTCCACCATTCGGAATACATCCTGCGGCTGATCCGTTCGGGGCGTCTGACGCCGGAGCACGGCACGACCCGCTTCACCTATCACGATCCCTGTGAACTGGGCCGCGGGAGCGGTATCTACGACGAACCGCGGGCCGTTATCGAGGCGGTGGGCGAATTGCTGGAACCGGCCTCGACGCGTGAGAATGCCTTGTGCTGCGGGTCGTCGGTGGCCAATACGGCGATTTCGGACGGACAGCAGGTGCAGATTGCGCGTGCGGTGGCCGGGGAGCTGGAGGCTACGGGTGCCGAGGTGATCGTGACGGCCTGCCCGCTTTGCAAGAAGGCGATCGGCCGCGGAACGAAGGGAGAAGTCCGGGATCTGTCGGAGATTGTGGCTGCGTCGTTGAAATAATTTTCGGTCGTAAGCATCTGATAAAAAGGCCGAATCCGGATATGCGGGGGCTCCGCGGCAAAATTTGATTTGGAAGAAAGAAATTTTTGACTTATCTTTGCACACGCAAAAGCGATGGAACACGCCGGAGCGGATCCGCTTCGCAAAAGATATATCGCGGGATAGAGCAGTTGGTAGCTCATCGGGCTCATAACCCGAAGGTCGGAGGTTCGAGTCCTTCTCCCGCTACCTGAACGGACAATTCGA
>CALUIG010000106.1 GCA_944320625.1 uncultured Alistipes sp. | reverse complement strand
CTCTTTTTTTGTATTCGAATCTCCAAAGCCGAAGTGCTCAGAGCTTGATGTCGTAGATCTGGATCACACCCACCAGCTTACCCCCTTCGTCGGTCACCAGCAGCGAGGTCACCTTGTTGCGCGTCATCATCTTCTCCGCCTCGATCAGTTTCTCGGTCGGAGCAATCGTCTTCGGATGCGGCGTGGCAATGTCCATCGCCTTGATGTTGAAGAATTCACCCCGCAGGCGTTCCATGGCGCGGCGTATGTCACCATCGGTAACAATACCCTCGATACGATCCCCCTCACAGATGACGATCAGTCCCAGACCGCCTTTCGAAATGGCATGGATCATCTCCGTGGCCGGACAGTCCGACGCAACAACCGGCAGGTCGTGGTCCCGCATGACATTCCCCACGGTCATCAGCAGGCGCCGGCCCAGGCTGCCGCCCGGATGCAGACGCGCAAAATCCACGCTCGTAAAGCCCCGCAACTCCATCAGCGACACCGCCAGCGCATCGCCCATGGCGATCTGCGCCGTGGTCGATGACGTCGGAGCCAGGTGCAGGATACAGGCCTCCTCCTCGACCCGCACGTTCAGATGCACGTCGGAGTTCTTGGCCAATGCCGACTCGGGATTTCCCGTCATGGAGATCAGCCGGTTGCCGTTCGAGTGGATGAAGGGCACGATCTTCAGGATCTCGTCCGTCTCCCCCGAATAGGAGAGCGCCAGCACGATGTCCTCCCTGGAGATCATACCCAGATCGCCGTGGAACGCCTCCCCCGGGTGGAGGAAGAAGCTCGGCGTACCGGTCGAAGCCAGCGTTGCGGCGATCTTACGCCCCACAAGCCCCGATTTGCCCATGCCCGTCACGATGCACTTGCCGCGGCTCGCCAGGATCAACTCCACGGCCCTAACAAACGAGTCGTCCAGCGACTCCTCCAGGTGCTGCAGCGACAACATTTCGGTATGCAACGCCTTGCGTGCCACCGACAGAATCCGGGATTTCGAAATATCGGTCATCTCTCTCAAAGTAAAGATTCGATCAAAGGTTCCAGATCATTGAGTTTCAACATATTCGCGGCATCGCTCAGGCCCCGGTCCGGATCGGGGTGCACCTCGAAGAAGAAGCCGTTGGCGCCGAATGCCTTTGCGGCATGCGCCATTGCCGGGACGAATTCGCGGTTGCCGCCCGTCTTTCCACCTGCGGCTCCCGGGCGTTGTACCGAGTGGGTACAGTCCATGATGACCGTCGGGGCAATCTTCAGCATGTCGGGAATGTTGCGGAAGTCGACCACCAGGTTGTTGTAGCCGAACGAATTGCCGCGTTCGGTGAGCCACACTTCCCGGGCCCCCGCCTCGCATGCCTTTTCGTAGGGGTATTGCATGTCGACACCCGAAAGGAACTGCGCCTTCTTGATATTCACCGTGCGGCCCGTCTTCGCCGCAGCCACCACCAGGTCGGTCTGCCGGCACAGGAACGCCGGAATCTGGATCACGTCGACCACCTCGCCCACCGGTGCCGCCTGCCACGACTCGTGGATGTCGGTCAGGAGTTTCAATCCCCATTTGGCCCGTACGTCCGACAGCATTTGAAGTCCCTTTTCAAGTCCCGGGCCGCGGAACGACGCAATCGACGTCCGGTTGGCCTTGTCGAACGAGGCCTTGAAGAGGATCTCCGTGCCCAGACGGCGGTTGATCGCCACCAGGCGTTCGGCCACCGCGTCCAGCAGTTCGGCCGATTCGATGACACAGGGTCCGGCAATGAATTTCATAGCGTTATCGGTTGAATTCGGGATGTTGTTTCAGAAACGCTTCGGCTCGCGTCAGGTCCTCCGGGGTGTCGATGCCCACGGTTTCGGCATCCGTGATGCCCACGCCGATCCGATAGCCGTTTTCCAGCCAGCGCAGCTGTTCGAGCGACTCGGCCAGTTCGAGCGGCGACTGAGGCAGCGCCGTCACCTTTCGCAGCACCTCCGAACGGAAGGCATAAAGGCCGATATGTTTGTAGAACGTGTGTTTCGCCAGCCACTCCTCACGCGGGACGTTCCGCAGGTAGGGAATCACCGAGCGCGAAAAATACAACGCACACGACTCGCCGTCGAGCACCACCTTCGGGGAATTGGGGTTTTCGAGCGCGGCAAGTCCGTCGCTCTCCGAAAAGGGTTTCACCAGCGTGGCAATGTCGGTCGCGGGATTTTCGAAGCAGCGTTTCAATGCCTCCAGCTGTTCGGCCCGGATGAAGGGTTCGTCGCCCTGCACGTTGACCACCACGTCGTATTCGCGGCCCTGTTTGTCGTAGGCCTCCCGGCAGCGGTCCGTGCCGCTGCGGTGCGCCGTCGAGGTCATCTCGACCTTCCCGCCGAACGAACGCACGGCCTCGTAGATCCGCTCGTCGTCCGTAGCCACCACGGCGTCGTCCAACACTCCGGCGACCTGTTCGTAGACCCGCTGAATGACGGGTTTGCCGCCCAGCAGCGCCAAGGGTTTGGCCGGGAAGCGTGTCGACGCGTAGCGCGCCGGAATAATTGCGATGTATTTCATACGCTTTTTGCTGTGAAACTATTCGGTTCTATATCGAGTCTATATCCAGTTCACGGCGCTGGCTTGCCGTCAGTTTCGCTTTCGCCAACTCATACGATCTCCTGACCAGATCAAGGATTTCGCTTGCCGGAAGGTCTCCGTCGAAACGGACACTGATCCAATGCCGTTTATTCATGTGCCACCCCGGCGTGATGATTCCTGCGTAACGTTCGATCAACCCGGAAATCTCCTCCGTAGCGCAGCGAATCGTACAGAAGTCGAATGCTTCGGCATTCACGAAACAGAACCACTTGTCCATCACGTAGAAGACAAGCAAGTTGCGATCATATTCGGACGTAGCTTTTCCGAAGGGAAAATCGTCATGCACCCCCGGCAGCGAAAGGCAAAAATATCGGAAATCCTCGATGTTCATTTCCCAAATTCAATCTGCCTCCTAAGCCTTGGCAGACGCCTCGCCGGAGGTGGGTTCCAGCGCCAGGGCCAGCACCTCGTCGTTCGTCCGAACGTAGTGGAACGTCAGACCCTCGACGTACTCCGGCTTGATCTCGGCGATGTCCTTGCGGTTCTCCTCCGAAAGGATCAGTTCCGTAATCCCGGCCCGCTTCGCCGCCAGGATCTTCTCCTTCACGCCGCCGACCGGCATTACCCGGCCCCGCAGCGTCGTCTCGCCCGTCATGGCAATCCGCTCCTTCACTTTCCGGCCCGTATAGGTCGAGACGATCGACGTCACCATCGTAATACCTGCCGAGGGGCCGTCCTTCGGAATCGCACCCTCCGGGACGTGGATATTGATGTCGTTCGTCTCGAACAGTTTCGGGTCGATGCCCAGCTCCTTGTAGTGGGCCATCGTCCATTCGTGCGCGATCGTCGCCGACTCCTTCATCACATCGCCCAGGTTGCCCGTCAGGCTCACCTTGCCCTTGCCCGGCGTCAGGCACGACTCGATGTAGAGGATGTCGCCCCCGACCTCGGTCCACGCCAGACCCGTCACGACGCCCGTCATGCCGCCCACCTCGTACTCCTCACGCAGGAATTTCGGCATCCCGAGGATCTTTTCCAGATCCGCTTTCGTCACCTCCGGAGCAAACGCCTCGTCGAAGGCAATCTGCTTGGCGCGCGCCCGGGCGATTTTCGCCAGATGCTTGTCCAGCGAGCGGACGCCCGCCTCACGCGTATAGCAGGAGATGATCTCCTCGACCACCTCCGGCGTCAGGGTCATCTCCTGAGGTTTGATGCCGTGGGCCTCCCGTTGCTTCGGAAGCAGGTGGTCCAATGCAATGCGCACCTTCTCCTCCACGAGGTAGCCCGGGATGTTGATCATCTCCATCCGGTCGCGCAATGCCGGGGCGATATTCCCCACGTTGTTCGCCGTGGCGATGAACAGCACCTTCGAGAGGTCGTACTCCATGTCGATGTAGTTGTCGTGGAAGGTCGTATTCTGCTCCGGGTCAAGCACTTCGAGCAGGGCGCTCGACGGGTCCCCGTGGTTCGAGACCGTCACCTTGTCCACCTCGTCGAGGATAATCACCGGGTTCGACGACCCGCAGCGCTTGATCGTCTGGATGATCCGCCCCGGCATCGCCCCGATGTAGGTGCGGCGGTGTCCGCGGATCTCCGACTCGTCGTGCAGACCGCCCAGCGAGATCCGTCCGAATTTCCGGCCCAGAGCCGTGGCAACCGACTTGCCCAGCGACGTCTTGCCCACGCCCGGAGGGCCGTAGAGGCAGAGAATCGGCGATTTCAGGTCGCCTTTCAGCTTGATCACGGCCAGGTGTTCGAGAATCCGCTCCTTCACCTCGTCGAGTCCGAAGTGGTCGTGGTCCAGCTGTTCCCGGGCACACTTCAGGTCGAGGTTGTCCTTCGTGACGTCGTTCCACGGCAACTCCAGCAGCAGTTGCAGGTAGGTCATCTGCACCGAATACTCCGCTACCGCGGGATTCAGCCGCTCGACCTTCTGCAACTCCTTCTCGAAGGTCTCGGCGACCTCCTTCGGCCAGTTCTTCTTCCGGGCATCCTCACGCATCTTCTCGATGTCCGCATCCGTACTGTCGCCCAGCTCCTCCTGGATCGTACGCATCTGCTGCTGCAGGTAGTAATCACGCTGCTGCTTGTCGATCTCCTGCTTGACGCGCTCCTGGATCTGGCTCTTCAGCTCGGCCAGCTGCTGTTCGCGGATCAGGATCTCCAGCAACTTGCGCGCCCGGGCCAGCAGACCCGGAGCCTCCAGCAGCGACTGGCGGTCCTCGTCCGTAAGCTCCATGTTCGAGCAGATGAAGTTGATGATCCCCCGTTTCGAGTCGATGTTCTTGATGGCGAAGGCCGCCTCCTTGGGCATCGACGGCGAGACGTTGATGATATTCAGCGCCACGTCACGGATCGAGTCCACCAGCGCCTCGAACTCGATGCTCTTCACATCGGGAGTCGAGTCCCGCAGGGCCGTGACCCGTGCCTTGAAATAGGGTTCCGTAGCGATATATTCCGTAATCTCGATCTTCTCCAGACCGTTCAGGATCACCGTCAGGTTGCCGTTCGGCATCTCCAGGATCTTGATGATCCGCGCCGCCGTGCCGACCTTGTACATGTCGTCCGGCGAGGGGTCCTCCACCTCACTCTCGCGCTGCAGCACGGCACCCAGCATCCCGCCCTCGGCATTCACCGCACGCACGAGCGAGATGCTCTTGTCACGCCCCACCGTAATGGGCGTGATGGCCCCCGGGAAGAGGACCGACGAACGCAGGGTCAGAATCGGGATGATTTCGGGGACTTCGACCTCCTCGGCAGGCTCGTCTCCGCCCGTCACGATCGGAATCACGCGGTGTTTGCCGTCGAGAAGCTCCGGGACGAGGTTCATGTCGTCCACTTCAACGGTTTCAATCTTATCTTTTTTGCTCATAATATCCTATATACAATGTCGCAAAGGTAACGTTTTTTCGCAGAATTTATTTCATCTTTGACAGATTGTTAATAACTTTGCCAGCCTGAACAGACCCGAAAACGGTTTTAAACATCATAATGCGCCATGCAAATCGCTGACAAATACGCGCCCCGGCAGATCGAAGCCAAATGGTACGACTACTGGATCGAACACAAGCTCTTCCATTCGGAGCCCGATGAACGTGAACCCTATACGATCGTCATCCCGCCCCCCAACGTAACCGGCATGCTCCACATGGGACACATGCTCAACAACACCCTCCAGGATGTCCTCGTGCGCCGCGCCCGCATGTCCGGAAAGAACGCATGCTGGGTCCCCGGCATGGACCACGCTTCGATCGCAACCGAGGCAAAGGTCGTCGCCATGCTCCGCGAAAAGGGAATCGAAAAATCGTCGCTCTCCCGCGAGGAGTTTTTGAAATATGCCTGGGAGTGGAAGGAGAAGTACGGAGGCGTCATCCTCCAGCAGCTGCGCAAACTCGGCGCCTCGTGCGACTGGGACCGCACCTGCTTCACCATGGACGACGCCCGCACGGAGAGTGTCCTGCGCGTCTTCTGCGACCTCTACGACAAGGGAAAGATCTACCGCGGCGTGCGCATGGTCAACTGGGACCCCGCCGCACAGACCGCCCTCTCCGACGAGGAGGTTGTCTTCAAGGAGTCGCACGGAAAACTCTACTACCTGCGCTACAAGGTCGAGGGTTCGGACCGCACGATCATCGTCGCAACGACCCGTCCCGAGACCATTCTCGGAGATACGGCCCTCTGCGTCAACCCCGAAGACCCGCGCTATCAGGACCTCCCCTCCGACGCCCGCGTCATCGTGCCGCTGGTCGGCCGCTCGATCCCCGTCATCCGCGACACCTACGTCGACATCGAATTCGGTACCGGCGCCCTGAAGGTCACCCCGGCCCACGACGTCAACGACTACATGCTCGGTGAAAAATACGGCCTGGAGACCATCGACATCTTCAACGACAACGGAACGATCAACGACAAGGTCGGCATGTATGTCGGACAGGACCGTTTCGACGTCCGCCGTCAGATCGAAAAGGATCTCGATGCCGCCGGACTGCTCGAAAAGACGGAGGACTATACGAACAACGTCGGCTATTCGGAGCGCACGGGCGTGGCCATCGAGCCGAAGCTCTCGATGCAGTGGTTCCTCTCGATGAAGGAGTTGGCCGAACCCGCCACGAAGGCCGTCATGGAGGACGCCATCCGCTTCGTGCCCGAAAAGTACAAGAACACCTACCGCTACTGGATGGAGAACATCAAGGACTGGTGCATCTCGCGCCAGCTGTGGTGGGGACAGCGCATCCC
>CALUIG010000105.1 GCA_944320625.1 uncultured Alistipes sp. | reverse complement strand
TGATGAAAAAATCGAAAAGAAAGATGCGGACTAAAAATGCGAGCGCCGGGGACGGTTTGCTTGCAAACCCGCGAATAGTCGCCCGGCGCCAATGTTAGGCCGCGTCTTTCCGGTTTTTTCATTGTGCCGGTCGGTTTTTGCGGGGCTTTTTGCCGATCCAAAAAGCCCCTTCAAAAAGCCCGCCTAAGAGGCGGGGTTTGTGGGCGAAGGTGGCTTCAAAGGGTTTCCGATCCGGTTCTGCGCTCCCTCCCGCCTAAAAACCGGGCCCTTCTACTTCAAATCCTTGAAATAAAGTTCCAGCAACTCCTTGGCGGCGATGAATGACGAAATCTTGTCGTCGAGCACCCGCTGTTCATATTCGGCGATTCGCCCTTCGACGGCCGGATCGCGGTAGAAACTGCTCCGCAACGCCTCGTTGATCGTCTCGTACATCCAGTATTTGTTCTGGCGGTTGCGGTTGTGCTGGAAATAGCCGTTGCGCTGAATGTGGTCGAGATACTCCTCGACTCCCTTCCAGACCTCCTCCAACCCGGCCTTTGTCACGGCCGACGAGGTGTAAACCTTGGGCCGCCAGCCCGATTCCGGTACGGGGAACAACCGCAGGGCCCCCTGGAACTGGGTTCGGGCCAATTCGGCCTTGTGGATGTTCTCGCCGTCGGCCTTGGTGATGACCATCAGGTCGGCCATCTCCATGATCCCGCGCTTGATGCCCTGCAACTCGTCTCCGGCTCCGGAGATCTGCAACAGCATGAAGAGATCGACCATCGAGTGCACGGCGGTTTCGGACTGCCCGACACCTACGGTCTCGATGAAGATGACGTCGAATCCGGCGGCTTCGCACAATACGATCGTCTCGCGGGTTTTGCGGGCCACGCCTCCGAGCGATCCGGCCGAAGGTGAGGGGCGAACGAAGACCGAAGGGTTGTTGCAGATGCTCTCCATGCGGGTTTTGTCGCCGAGGATCGAACCGCCGCTCCGCTCCGACGAGGGGTCGATGGCCAGCACGGCCAGCTTGTGCCGCAGTGAGGTGACCATGTTGCCGATAGCCTCGATGAAGGTCGACTTCCCGGCTCCCGGCACGCCCGTGATGCCGATGCGTACGGACTTTCCGGCATGGGGCAGACAGCGTTCGATGATCTCCTGGGCCTGGGCGTAGTGGTCGGGGTTCGACGATTCGACGAGGGTGATGGCTTGCGAGAGGGTGGTGATGTTTCCGGCGAGGATCCCCTCGACGTATTCGTCGGTCGAGAGTGCCCGCTTCTTGTGACGCTTGAAATAAGGACTTATGATCGGCTGGTCTTCAACGCCTTCCGTGACATTCAGCGCCGTATCATGGTGCGTGTCCGCATATTCGCGTTCGTAATGGTCTATCTTGGTGAACGACATGGTCTTTCAGTGAATTGATTGTTCGAGGATCTGTTTGTTGAACTGCAGGCTGTTGCCCATCCACAGGGCCCGATGTCGGGAGTCGATCAGCACCCCGAAGGGTACATAGGTAACCCCGAATGCAGCGAAACCCCGTTCGGCATGGATCGTGGCCGTGACGCGCTCCGAGAGGTAGGGTCGGAGTATCGGGGCGATACGCGCGGTGTCCTCCCGGGTGACGACGATCACCCGCATCTCGGGGGCGGAGGAGTTCCCGGCGAGGGCCCGGAGCCGTTTGAGCGAGGTCAGACATGCGGGATTCGACGAATGGAAGAATTCGACATAGGTGATTGCGGCCGGGGTCGGATGGCGGTTGTCGATCCAGCCTGCGGGTCTGAGTTCGGGGACCCGTTCGCCGAGGAAGATGTTCTGGGCTTCGGCGTCGGAGGGTGTCAAAACCCATGCCGACAAGAGAATAAGCAGCGCTTTCTTCATACGGAGCAACCTGTTTTATCGGCTAAAGATAACACCTTTTGTCGGAAGGCGCAAATTTTCGGGAGAAAAGCGTTCGGCGGCAGGTGCGGGTCAGAGTCGTATGGCGGGGCCGAAGAGGAGCCATTCGAGGTCGATCTGCGGATAGCGGACGTGGATTTTCCGCACGAATTCGATGTCGAAGGGGCGCATCCGGTGGCGAATCTCCATGAAGGTGTTGAAATCGCAGCCGATGTGGCGGATGAAATCCAGGTGGGAGAGCCCCGATGCGCGCAGGACGAAATTGAGCCGTTCGTAGTCGTAATAGAAATTGTGGCTTCGCTGGTTGCAGGGAAAAATCCTTCTGTCATCCTTTCTGTCATCCATGGTCTTGAGGTTTTGTGCGTCGGCAAAAGACGAGCGCGGACTACAGTAATTTGCCCGAACAGAAGGCTCTGGGAAGGCCCTGAAACCGAACAAACACACATAGCCCGCGCCGTATAGACGAAGGAACAAAACCAATGCCATACGACGCGAGCGCCGCAGGGCAGGATGTGTCTGACCGGTTTCAAAGAAAATTTCCCAGATTTTCTATTCGGTCGAAAACCCGCTTGTGCGGATTCAGGACAAAGATAAGAAAAAAACGGATTGCGACAACCTTCTTTCCCCGAAAAATCCCGTCCCGAACACTTTTCATCCCTTCCGAATGCCGATTATGACCAAAAAAAGTCCGCCGAATTTTGGGGATTCGCAAAGATTCCCCTATCTTTGTGTTCGCAAAATAACAACGTTCGGAATTCTACCAAACAATCAATTAATACTCAAATTCCATTTTGCTATGAAAGTTTCTCATATCGAGCATCTTGGCGTCGCCGTGAAGAGCCTTGATGAAGCCATTCCCTACTGGGAGAACGTCCTGGGTCTGAAATGCTACGCCATCGAAGAGGTTGCCGATCAGAAGGTCCGTACGGCTTTCTTCATGCTGGGCCAGACCAAGATCGAACTGCTGGAGCCTACCTCCGAGGATTCGACCATTGCCAAGTACATCGAAAACCGCGGTATCGGCATTCACCACATGGCCCTCGCCTGTGAGAACATCGAAGAGCAGCTGGCCGATGCCGAGGCCAAGGGCATCCGCCTGATCGACAAGACCCCCCGCAAGGGCGCCGAAGGTCTTACGATCGCCTTCCTCCATCCGAAATCGACTCAGGGTATCCTGACCGAACTCTGCGAGAACAAGAACAAGTAAAAACACAAACGATTCCGCTCCGGGCGGAATCGTTCCGTGTGTAAAGCGGAACACCCCCGGACGGACAATATCAACATTATGAGCCAAATTCAGGAAAAGATCAAACAGCTGATCGACAACCGCGAAACGGCCCGCATGGGCGGAGGCCAGAAAGCGATCGACAAACAGCACGAAAAGGGTAAATACACGGCCCGCGAACGGATCCAGATGCTTCTCGACGAAGGCTCGTTCGAGGAGTTCGACATGTTCGTCACGCATCGCTGCTACGATTTCGGCATGGAGAAGAAACACTTCTTCGGCGACGGCGTGGTCACCGGTTACGGAACGATCGGCGGCCGCCTGGTCTATGTCTTCGCACAGGACTTTACCGTTACGGCCGGATCGCTCTCGCTCTCGATGTCGGACAAGATCTGCAAGGTCATGGACATGGCCCTGCGCAACGGTGCCCCCTGCATCGGCATGAATGACTCGGGCGGCGCCCGTATCCAGGAGGGAGTCAACGCCCTGGCCGGCTATGCCAACATTTTCCAGCGCAACGTGATGTCGTCGGGCGTCATTCCGCAGATCTCGGCCATCTTCGGCCCCTGCGCCGGCGGTGCGGTCTATTCGCCCGCGCTGACCGACTTCATCATCATGAAGAAGGAGACCTCGAACATGTTCCTCACGGGCCCGAAGGTCGTGAAGACCGTCACGGGCGAGAACGTCACCCAGGAGGAGCTGGGCGGTGCCACGATGCACACCACCAAGTCGGGAGTGGCGCAGTTCGCCGTCGATACCGAGGAGGAGGGTATCGAGTTGATCAAGAAGCTGATCTCCTACATGCCGCAGAACAACATGGAGGATGCTCCGCTGACGGTCTGCACGGACAAGATCACGCGTCTGGAGGATTCGCTCAACGACATCATCCCCGACAGTGCCAACAAACCCTATGACATGGCGGAGGTGATCCGTGCGATCGTCGACGACGGCGAGTACCTGGAGTCGGCGGCCGGATACGCCAAGAACATCATCACCTGCTTCGCACGCTTCAACGGACAGTCGGTGGGTATCATCGCCAACCAGCCGAAATTCATGGCCGGCGTGCTGGACATCAACGCCAGCCGCAAGGCCGCACGTTTCGTCCGCTTCTGCGATGCGTTCAACATTCCGATCGTGACGCTTGTGGACGTTCCGGGCTTCCTGCCGGGCACGACCCAGGAGTACGGCGGTGTGATCACCCACGGTGCGAAGCTGCTGTTCGCCTATTGCGAGGCTACGGTTCCGAAGATCACCGTGACGCTGCGCAAGGCCTACGGAGGTGCCTACATCGTGATGTCGTCGAAGCACATCCGCGGTGACATCAACTACGCGTGGCCGACGGCCGAGATCGCCGTGATGGGAGCCAGCGGAGCCGTCGAGGTGCTCTACGGCAAGGAACTCAAGGAACTGGCCGACAAACCCGAGGAGAAGGCCGCCTTCATCGCCGAGAAGGAGAAGGAGTACAACGACAAGTTCTCGAATCCCTACAATGCGGCTCGCTACGGCTATATCGACGATGTGATCGAACCGCGCAACACGCGGTTCCGCATCATCCGCGCCCTGCAGTCGCTGGCTACGAAACGGCTGCAGAATCCGCCCAAGAAGCATTCGAACATTCCTCTGTAACCTTGTAAAATCCGGAAATCATGACAATGCAAGTCGTAGTCTGGGGCTGGTCCGAGATTCTGTGGGTCTCGCTCATCGGCTTTGCCCTGGTGTTCGTCCTGCTGGTGGCGCTGATCTTCATCATGAAGGCCTTCGGGGCCTGCTTCCGTACCCGTACGGCGGTGTGCGGCAAGAAGTCGGTGGCCCCTCAGCCGATGATCAGCCAGGAGGAGATCGCGGCAATCGCCACGGCGCTCAAGATCTACAAGAGCGTGTTGCACGACCGCGAGTCGGAGGTGGTGACGATCCTCAGCATCAAACGGGCCTATTCGCCCTGGAACTCGAAAATTCACGGTTTAACCCAGCTTCCCGACCGGAAATAGCACTTTTCGTTGGAGCAAGACAATCCAGAAACAACAATGAAAGATTATTCACTGAAAATCAACGGACATAATTACAACGTCCAGATCGACGACGTGAACGAAAGCTCGACGGTGGCTCATGTGGTCGTCAACGGTGTGGACTACGAAGTGGAGATCGAAGGGGCCAAGAAGCCCAAAGTCTCCAAACCGCAGGTGGCTCCGGCTCCGAAGTCGGCCAACAGCGGCATGATCATGCCCGCGACGGCAACTCCGTCGCCGCGGCTGTCGGCCATCCCGCCCTCGTCGGGTTACAGCGTGAAGTGCCCGCTGCCGGGTACGGTCCTGAGCGTGAAGGTTGCCGTGGGCGACGCGATCACCAAGGGGCAGACGCTCGTGGTGCTCGAAGCCATGAAGATGGAGAACAACATCGATGCCGACCGTGGCGGCGTGGTGAAGCAGATCCTCGTGCAGCAGGGCGGTACGGTCATGGAAGGCGATACGTTACTTGTAATCGAATAGCCTTATGACTGCACTGACAACCAGTTCCAATTTCGTGTTGGAGAGCCTGGAGACCTTTGTCGACTCGACGGGTATCGCCGCGCTTTTCGCAAACATGGGGTGGGGCAACGTCTTGATGATCGTGGTGGCCTTCGTGCTGCTCTACCTGGCCATCAAGCACAAGTTCGAACCGCTGCTGTTGCTGACCATCGCCTTCGGCATGTTGCTGACGAACCTCCCCGGGGCCAACATGTACCATTCCGAGCTCTTTGCCGGCGGGCATGTGCACTGGGACATCTTCGTCCCCCAGGCCGGACTGCTTGACTACCTCTATCTGGGTGTCAAACTCGGAATCTATCCCTGTCTGATCTTCCTCGGGGTGGGGGCCATGACCGATTTCGGTCCGCTGATCGCCAATCCCAAGAGTTTCCTGCTGGGTGCTGCCGCCCAGCTGGGTATCTTCATGACCTTCATCGGGGCCTATGCCCTGGGCTTCACGCCCGAGCAGGCCGGTTCGATCGGTATCATCGGCGGAGCCGACGGCCCGACGTCGATCTATCTGACAGCCATCCTGGCTCCCGAATTGCTGGGCCCGATCGCCGTGGCGGCCTACTCCTACATGGCCCTCGTGCCGGTGATCCAGCCGCCGATCATGCGTCTGCTCACCACCGAGAAGGAGCGCAAGATCAAGATGAGCCAGCTGCGTCCCGTGTCGAAGACCGAGAAGATCCTCTTCCCGTTGATCATTACGGTGATCATTGCACTGCTGCTTCCGTCGGCCGCTCCGCTGGTGGGCTGCCTGATGCTGGGCAACCTGATGAAGGAGTGCGGCGTGGTGGACCGTCTGTCGAAGACCGTACAGAACGAACTGATGAACATCGTGGTGATCTTCCTGGGTATCACGGTGGGAGCAACGGCTACGGCCGAGGCCTTCATCAACTTCCGTACGCTGGGCATCCTCGTGCTGGGTGTGATCGCCTTCGCCATGGGTACGGCCGGAGGCGTCCTGCTGGCCAAGGTGATGAACCTCTTCTCGAAGGAGGGCAAGAAGATCAACCCGCTGATCGGTTCGGCCGGGGTTTCGGCCGTCCCGATGGCTGCGCGCGTGTCGCAGACCGAGGGCCAGAAGGCCGATCCTTCGAACTTCCTGCTGATGCATGCCATGGGCCCGAACGTGGCCGGAGTGGTAGGCTCGGCGGTTGCCGCAGGTATTCTGCTGTCGTTCCTGGGATAGCCGGGTGGCGGCGGGCCGGCCGG
>CALUIG010000104.1 GCA_944320625.1 uncultured Alistipes sp. | reverse complement strand
CTGAGCCTGCTGATTCTTAGGTTTGCGGCCCCGGCGTTTGGCTTCGGGTTTTGCATGTTCCGCAGGGGCTGTCTCCGGCGATGTTGCGGGGGTTGTTTCCGGTTGTTCGGGCCCGGCGTTCTCTGCGGTACTCTTTTTTTCCGGATTGTGGGATTCCCGGGCTTCCGGATGCTCCTCCGGGGCGGTTTCGGCCTTGGCCAGGCGCGGGCGGCGACCCCGTTTGGGCTTCGCTGCCGGTTCCGAAACCGGAGTGTTTTCATGCTCCGCCGGGACGGTGGCCTCCGCAGATGCCGCCTCCGGGGAGGTCGTATCTTCCGCGTTTCCCGCAATTTTCGCTATCAGTTCGCGCTTTTTCACCATCACATTCCCAATGCCGAGCGCTTTTGCGATTTCGCGCAATTCGGCCAGCGTTTTTCCTTCGAGCGCTTTCAGATCCTGCATATTGTATTTGTTCCGTTGAATGAGATTTTCTGAAACCGGACGGCCGCCCGGTTCGTTGGAATTAACGTGCAAATATAGTGCATTATTTTGAAATACAAAACAAAAAAGTAGCCCCGAAGCCCCCTCCGGAGGGTCGAAATGGTGTGATCGGTCGACAAAATACCTAAAATTGGCGATTGTGCGGTGCGGATTTTTCTCCGACCTTTGTTCCGGAACAATGAAACCGGGAAATTCAGCCATTGCATTGTTTGTATTGTTAATGTTTGTGTGTGGAAAACCCTTCCGTCCGCGGAAGGGTTTTTTGTCGGCATCCACCCGGTTTGTCCCCACTTCTACCCTGCCCCCCCTTTCAAAAAAAAGTCTGCCACCCGTCGGGATGACAGACTGTCTTCATGGAGCCGGGCACCGTCCATTTAAACGGGCACCGTCTATTTAAAGCTATTTACAGACCGGCCGGTCCGGACTGCATGTCGAATCGCACCGTGGCGCCGTCCTTCAGCTCCGAGTAGCGGAGGAAGGGCTCCGCGAGGGCCTTGCCGTCGACCGACAGCTTCCCGACGTAGCGGTTTTCGGCACTGTTCTGCGGGGCCTCGATCTCGATCTTTTGGCCATTCTCCAGGTGGATCGTTGCGCGGCGGAACAGCGGGGCGCCGACGGCATACTCGTCGGCTCCCGGGCAGACGGGATAGAACCCCAGGGCCGAGAAGACGTACCAGGCCGAGGTCTGTCCGTTGTCCTCGTCGCCGCAATAGCCGTCGGGCTGCGCCTTGTAGAGGCGGTTCATTACCTCACGCACCCAGTATTGCGCCTTTGCGGGCTCGCCGGCATAGTCGTAGAGGTAGATCATGTGCTGCGCGGGCTGGTTGCCGTGAGCATAGTTGCCCATGTTGGCCACCTGCATCTCCGTAATCTCATGGATGCGGAATCCGTAGTAGCTGTCGTCGTAGACGGGCGGCACGACAAAGACCGAATCGAGCATCTTCGAGAATTCGGCTTTGCCGCCCATCAGTTCGGCGAGCCCCTCGACGTCGTGGAATACCGACCACGTATAGTGCCAGGCGTTGCCTTCGGTATAGGCATCGCCCCACTTGTAGGCGCTGAACGGCGTCTGGAACGTCCCGTCCTCGTTGCGGCCGCGCATGAGTTTCGTCTCCGCGTCGAAGAGGTTGCGGTAGTTCTGCGAAGCCTTTTCGAGCATCGCGGCATCCTCCGTGCGGCCCAGTTTCGCGGCCACCTGGGCGATGCACCAGTCATCGTAGGCGTATTCCAGCGTGCGGGCGACGTTCTCGTTGATCCCCACGTTGTAGGGCACGTATCCCAGCGTATTGTAGTATTCGTGTCCGAGGCGTCCCGTGGAGGAGACCTCCGGGTGGACCTTCGTGCGGCCGCCCAGCATCGCCTCGTAGAGCACGTCGACATCCTCCGCGGGCGTGATGCCCTTCAGGATGGCATCCGAGACCACCGACGCCGAGTTGTTGCCCACCATGCAGCCGCGGTGTCCGGGCGAGGCCCACTCGGGCAGGAAGCCGCTTTCCCGATACGTGTTGGCCAGCCCGGCCTGGATCTCGGCGTTGACCGACGGGTAGACCAGGTTCAGCAGCGGGAAGAGGCAGCGGAACGTATCCCAGAAGCCCGTGTCGGTGTACATGTATCCGGGCCGCACCTCGCCGTTGTAGGGGCTGTAATGGATCGGATTACCCGCGGCATCGATCTCATAAAACTTGCGCGGGAAGAGCGTCGAACGGTAGAGGCACGAGTAGAAGGTACGCAGCTGGTCGACGCTGCCGCCCTCGACCTCGATGCGTCCCAGCACCTCGTCCCAGCGGGCCTGTGCCTTCGACTTCACCGTCTCGAAATCATCCCCTCCGAGTTCGGTTTCGAGGTTGCGAATGGCCTGCTCCGCGGAGATGAACGACGAGGCAATGCGCAGGGTCACCTGCTCGCCGCGTACGGTCGGGAAGTGGACCTTCGCGACGGCATGCTCGCCCTCCACGGCCTTCCCGCCCTCGGGATAGAGCCTCCGGCTCCCGGCCTGGTAGGAGGAGGGCTTGTCCGTGAGTTCGACGGCCGAGAAGGGCTTGTCGAAGCGGATGACGAACCAGTTGCGGAAGTTTTCGGGAACGCCGCCGCTGTTGCGTGTCGTGTAACCGGCCACGGTGCGGTCGTCGATCACCTCCACGCGCGACCCGCGGTCGAAGGCATCGATTACCACGCCCGACTCCCCGGATTCGGGGAACGTGAAGCGCATCATGGCGGCCCGCTCCGTGGGGGTCACCTCCGCGAGAATGTCATGGTCGGCCAGATAGACCGAATAGTAATAGGGCCTGGCCACTTCGGACTGATGCGAGAACCAGCTCTGGCGCGACTCTTCGTCGAGCTTGTCGGCACCCCGGACGGGCATCACCGAAAACTGTCCGTAGTCGTTGATCCACGGCGAGGGCTGATGGGTCTGTTTCAGTCCGCGGAGGGTGTGGGCACCGTAGGTGTAGGCCCAGCCGTCGCCCATCCGCCCGGTCTGCGGCGTCCAGAAATTCATGCCCCACGGCAGGGCAATGGCCGGATAGGTGTTGCCCGTCGAGAACGAATAGTCCGACTGCGTGCCCATGAGCGTGGTGACCAGCTCCGAAGGGGAGATTGTCCTACCCTCCTGCGGCATCTCGCAGCAGGCAGCCATACCGAGGGCACAGGTGAAGATCCAGATTCTTTTCATGCGCTTCTAAGGTCAGTTAATGGAGTTCAACAGGTCGGTTTTCCCCTCGTTCACCAATTTGAGGATCAACTCCCCGAAGAGGGTGTTCTGCCAGGCGAACCACGCCCGGGTGAAGTTTGCGGCATTGTGCCGCGAGAAGGATTCGTGCATGAAGCCCTTCCCGGCGTCGGTGGTGATGAGTTGGCAGAGGCAGTCGCGGATCTCGGCGTCGTCGATCGAGGTGAAGGCCCGCATCATGATGCTCATCGGCCAGATCATCTCCACGCCGATGTGCGGTCCGCCGATCCCCTCACCGGCCGCTCCACGCCAGAAATAGGGATTGTCCGTGCTCCAGACGAAGCGGCGCGTGTTCTCGTAGACGGGGTCCGTGCGCTCGACGTCGCCCAGGTAGGGCATCGCCAGCAGCGACGGCACATTGGCGTCGTCCATCAGCTGCACGCTGCCGAAACCGTCCACCTCGAAGGCGTAGATTTTTCCGTATTTCGGATGGTCCACCACGGCGTACCGTTGCAGGGCGGCGGCCACCTCATCGGCCAGCGCCGTGCACTCGGCGGCCAGCTCCGCCTCGCCGTTTACCGTTGCGAGAATCTCGGCGGCTTTCCGGAGCGACGAAACCGCCATAAAGTTCGACGGGATGAGGAATCCGAAGGTCGTGGCGTCGTCCGAGGGCCGGAAGGCCGACGCGATCAGCCCCACGGGCTTTACGGGATTGCCGCGCCCGACATGGCAGCGCGTATCGAGCTGGCGGTCCGTCACGCGCAGGAAGGTGTAGTTGCCCGGCCCCTGCTTCATCTGCTGCTCACGCAGCGTATGCAGGATGGACCGCATCGCCTCCAGCCACGTGGCATCGAACACCGAAGCGTCTCCCGTGGTCTTCCAGTAGTGGTGGGCCAGGCGGATCGGATAGCAGTGCGAGTCGATCTCCCACTTGCGTTCGAAGACCCACGGGTTCTGCACGTGTCCCGGATACCCGACATCCTGTCCGGCCCCCGTCGGACCGTCGTTGAAGGCGTTGGCATAGGGGTCGATCGTGATCAGGCGCAGCTGCTGGCGGATCACTCCGGCGATCATCTTCCGGAGTTTCGGGTCCCGGGTGCAGAGCTGCACGTAGGGCCACACCTGGGCCCCCGAATCGCGGAGCCACATGGCCGGGATGTCGCCCGTATAGACATAGGTCGAGGGATTCCCGGCTTCGTCCTCCCGGTAGTGGACCGTGGTATCGAGCGTGTTGGGGAAGCAGTTGGCGAACATCCAGCGCAGGCGTTCGTTGGTCAGCAGACCGCACACGCGGGCGATCTCCTCCTCCACGGCTTCCGACTTAAAAAGCCGATCCTCCGGAGCAGGGCGCTGGTCGGCATAAACCTCCGGTTCGTCCGGACAGTACCAGACCTTCTCTTCGGCGCCCATCTCGAAGACGAGTTCTCCGCCCCGCATTATGTCGGCATGCGCGATCCACCCCTTCGTATAGGGCTCTCCGTTGAGCCATACGCGCTGGATATAGCGGTTTTCGGGAGAGTTGTTGCGGGCCTCGACCGTGAAGACACCGCCCGGGACACGGATCTCGGCCCGGTCAAAGAGCGGCACGCCGAACCAGTAGCGTCCGCCCGCGGGTTCGACTTCGTACATGCCCAGGGCCGACAGCACGTACCACGCCGACATCTGCCCTACGTCCTCGTTGCCCGACAGACCGTCCGGCTGGTCGTGGTAGAGCGTCGTGAGCACCTCGCGGACCTTGTCGGCCGTTTTCCAGGGCTGGCCCAGCATCGTATAGAGGTAGAGCACATGGTGGCTCGGTTCGTTGCCGTGGGCGTACTGCCCGATCAGTCCCGAGATGTCGGGCGACGTGCCGCCGCCCTCGACGACGGAGCTTACCGTGAAGAGCGAATCGAGCTTTTCGAGCAGCCGGGCCCGGCTTCCGAAACAGCCTTCCAATCCTTTGACATCGTGCGGTACGAGCCACGTGTACTGCCAGGCGTTGCCTTCGCAATAGTCGTCGGCGCGGTGTGTCGAGGCGAACGGATTGAACGGCGTGCGCCATCCTCCGCGGCTGTCGCGTCCGCGCATGAAGCCCGTCGTCGGGTCGAAATAGTGGCGGTAGGAGTGGCTGCGGTCGGCGAAGTAGCGGGCATCGTCGGCCTTGCCCAGGGCCTCGGCAGCCCGTGCGGCGGCACCGTCGGCCAGGGCATACTCCATGTCGTAGGCCACCGCTTCGTTGAAGAGGTCGCAGGGAATGTAACCGTGTTTCATGCGCAGGCCGTTGCCGCGGTCGGGGTTCATCGCCGTCTTGCGGATCGCCTCGAAAGCGCGGTCGCGGTCGAAGCCTCCGATCCCCTTGACGATGGCGTCGGCCACCACGGGAATCCCCGGATTGCCCACCATGCAGTCCGTCTCGTTGCCCCAGAGGTGCCAGACCGGCAGACGGCCCTGCTCGTCGGCGATGGCCAGCATCGTATTCACGATGTCGGGCATCCGCTCCGGGTGCAGGATCGTCATCAGCGGCATGGCCGCACGGTAGGTATCCCACAGCGAGAAGGTCGTATGGGTCTTGTAGCCGGGATTTTCGTGTACCTGTCCGTCGGCGCCGCGGTAGGTGCCGTCGACGTCGCAGAACTCCGAAGGTGCAACCATCGTATGATACAGCGCCGTGTAGAAGATCCGCCGGGCGGTCGCATCCGAGGTCGTGATCTTCACCTTGGCCAGCTGTTCGTTCCACGCCGCATCGGCCGCCGCAGCCACGGCCTCGAAATCCCAGCCCGGGAGTTCGGCCGCGAGGTTGGCTTTGGCACCCTCGATGCTCACGGGCGAGAGAGCTACCTTCACGAGGAGCTGTTCGCCATCGGTCGTCGTGAACGAGGTGCGTCCGTAATGCTCGCCCACCGTCCCGAACTTCGCGAAGGGTTTCGAGAATTCGGCCACGAAGTAGACTTTCTGGTCCTTGGCCCAGCCCGTCGAGTAGCGCCAACCGCCGACCGTGCGGTCGTCGATCTGTTCGAGGTGCGTCTCGGTGGCCTTGTCCCAGCAGCCTCCGTTTTCAAGGTCGAAGACCACGGCGGCCTCCTCCGAAGCGGGGAACGTATAGCGGTGCAGGCCGACACGCGACGTGGCCGTCATCTCGGCCGTGATGCCGTAGCGCACGAGCGGCACCGAGTAATAGCCGGGCCGCACGACCTCCTTCGTCCGGTCGGCATAGGACCACATCCCCGAGGCGGGATCCTCTTCCGTGCCGCGGGCGCAGGTCACCTCGCCCACTACGGGCATGAGCGTCACGTCGAACAGGTCGCCGATACCCGTTCCGGAGAGGTGGGTGTGCGAAAATCCGATTACCGTGGAGTCCGAGACGTGGTAGCCCGAGCACCAGTCCCACTCCTGGGGAATACTCGTGGGTCCCACCTGTACGAGCCCGAACGGGACGTTGGCCCCGACGAAGACATGTCCGTGTCCGCCGGTGCCGATTTTGGGGTCGACCCAGCAGGTCAGACGCTCCGCGGATTGCGGCTGTGAGCAGGCGGCCAGCAGCGTCAGCACCGCCGCTGTCAAGAATCGTTGCAGGTTCATTTATGGTCGGTGTTTTGAAGTTCGAAAGTCAGGTTTTTGCCCCGCAGCAGGGCGTCGTGGCCGATGCGGTAGGTCGAGAGGGGTTTTCCGCCGAGCGTCATGCGGCGGATGTAGCCCTCGCCGCGCTTCTCGATCGTGAGCACGCCTTGCGGGGTGTCGATCTCGGCGCGGTCGAACGTCGGGGCCGTCAGCGTGTAGGCCGGCTCACCCGGGCAGTCGGGATAGAGTCCCAGCATCGTGAAGACCGCCCAGGCCGACATCGTGCCCGTATCGTCGTTGCCCGGAATGCCGTCGGGCTTGACGGTGAAGTATTTGTCAAGCAGGCGCCGCGTCTCGCGCTGCGTGCGCCACGCCTCGCCGGGGAAGCGGCTGAAGAGGT
>CALUIG010000103.1 GCA_944320625.1 uncultured Alistipes sp. | reverse complement strand
ATACACCATTATTCTCTCTTAACGCTTCATTCCCGAAATGTTTTCCGCCACATGGAGCGCCGAGAGCATCGAGACGCCCGCGCCGCACTCCTCCTGCACCGGATGGAAGCCTGCAAGTCCCGCACCCGCACCATAGAGGTTTTCGAGCACCTGCCCCTCCTTCACGACCCGCAGTGCGGAATCGGTCTTCACGCCGAAGGCCTGGTAGGCCTGCCGGTCGAAGAAACGCAGCGTGTACCACTCCGCACGATTCGGGACAAACTCCGTATCGGCCCCGAAAACCGGCTCCACGATCCGGTCCGGCGTGGCCTGCAGGCCCTTGCTGAAGAAGCTGCCGGTCGCCAGCACGAAATGTGCCGCCTCGAAGGGGATGTTGCCGTGGTTGGCCGTGAAGATGCGCGCCACGCGGGATCCCTCCATCTCGGCCGACACGACGCTGTCACCCAGGAAATACTCGCCGCCCAAAGCCCGGAAACGACGTTGCAGGGCCTGCTGTGCCCGGATACCCGGAATCGAGGGCGGAAGGGTAGGAAGCAGGTAGATCGGGAGCCCGACCCGTGTGCGCAGGAACTCCAGCGAATCGTTGCGGTTGATACCGATCAGCGCCGGAAGGATCAGCGCATCGCACCCCTCGGCCAGTTTGCGCAGCTCCGCGGCAAAGGCCTCCAGATTGGCCTCATGGTCGAAGACCCGCGCGATATTCGCCGAGCGCATTTCACTCGGATTCTTCCGGATCTGCTCCACGTCCGGATGGTTGAAACTCCCGAAACGACAGGTAACACCCGCCTCGCGGAACTCCTGTGCAATGAACTCCGGATAAAAATCCAGAAATCCCTCCACGTTGACAATGCAAACCGTCTTGAAAGGAAGCCGGCCCGCCTCGTCGGTCGTGAGGTAGCCGTCGATGGTCAGCCACGTGGCCTTCGCCTTGCCCATGGGCGTAATCCGGAAGTGGTTGCGGCGGCTGTCGCCCGCAACCTGGATTCCCGCACTGCGCAGCAACTCCGGAGCCTCCTGCGCATACCGCGCGCAACGCTCCGCACCGATTTTGGAATAGGGGTGCGACGGAGCGGTCTCCGCCAGTTCGGCAATCCCCGCCACCGGATCCGTCACGGATCTCCCGTCGGGTAGATGCCCCAGCAGATCGAACGACCCCGACGAGAAGTGGATCGCACTCTGTCCCTGCGAGACGATTGCACAGCGTTGTCCCGCTTCCGCCAGGCGGATGCCGCACGTCATGCCGGCCAGTCCGCCACCGATGATGACTGTATCGAATCTCATTTTGATGCTGTTTTTGCTTCGTCCGACAATCCGCACACGCTCTCGTAGACCCACGTCATGTATTCGCTCTCACGCAGCGTGTCGCCCCACGCAATCGGGGCCATGCCTTTCCAGCGTTCGTTCAGGAACGAAACCAGATCGGCCTTCGCCTTCCGGGCACAGATCGGGTCCTTGCGTCCCATGAGTCCCGCGGCCCGGCAGGCGCACAACTCGCCCTGACATGTTCCCATGCCCACACGTGTCCGGCGCCGCAGGTCCACCAGGTTGTTCACCGAGAGATTCTCCAGGGCGTATTCCACCTCGCCGATCGAGACCTCCTCGCACTCGCACACCAGACTGTTCTGGATCGAGGTCCTGCCGTCGATCTTCACCGCCTGGTCGCCGTGCCGCGAAATCGACGAACGACGCTGTGCGATGGGTTTGTTGCGGATCTTCTTCTCGACCTCCTTGCGGTCCTCGGTCGACCCCGGGAGGGGAATCTCCGCCGTGCGGCACCGCTCCGGATTGCCGATCTTCTTGCAGACGAGGTCCGTGGCCCACTCGGCCATCAGGCGGTAGGTCATCAGCTTGCCGCCCGTGATGGTGATGAATCCCTGCATGCCGTCGCGCGTGGCGTGGTCCAGCAGCACGATGCCGCGGCTCACCGTCCGGCCGCTCGGATCGTCGTCCGAAGCCACCAGCGGCCGCACCCCGGCATAGGCCCGCAGGATCCGGGTCGTGGCCAGCGACGGAGCCAGTTTCTCTCCCTCACGCAACAAAAGGTCCACCTCGTCGGGCGTGATGATCATGTGGTCGATCTGGTCGTAGGGGACCTTGCTCGAGGTGGTGCCGATAAGCGAGATCGTGTCGCCCGGGACCAGGATGTCGGCATCGGCCGGTTTGCGGCAGCGGTTCAGCACCAGGTTGTTCACCCGGTGTCCGAAGATCAGCAGCGCGCCCTTGGCCGGAAGCATGTTGACCGTAATGCCGGCCTTCGCGGCGATGCCGTGGCCCCAGATGCCGCCGGCATTGACGATGACCTGGGCATAGAATTTCACTTCGCAATGGTTTCGGTGGTCGAGGGCCCTTACGCCGACGATGCGGTCCTGTTCGCGCAGCAGCTCCACGACTTCGGTATAGGTGCGGATTTCAGCACCGTGCGCCCGGGCGTCGAGGATGTTCGACGCGGTGAGCCGGAAGGGGTCCACGGCGCCGTCCGGAACCCGCACGGCGCCGATCAGGGACGGATTGGCCGACGGTTCGAGGCGCAGGGCCTCCTTGGGATCGATGACCTCGGCGCGGATTCCGGCCCGCCGGCAGGCATCCACGAAAACGGACTGGTATTCCAACCCGTCTTCGGGGAGTGAAATAAACAGTCCGTCGGTCTCTTCGACACAGTGTGCCGCAATTTTTCTCAGGGTCATGTTTTCGCGGATACACTCCACGGCCGATTCGTGGTCCGTCACGGCGTAGCGGGCGCCGCTGTGGAGCAGGCCGTGGTTGCGGCCCGTCGCACCGGTCGAGATGTCGGAGCGCTCCAGCAGCAGGGCGTGAAGTCCCCGCAGCGAGCAGTCCCGGGCCATACCCGCACCGGTTGCTCCGCCGCCGATGATGATGACATCGTAGGTATTGTCCATAGGTCGGTGAATTAGGTATCACAAAGGTAGAAAGATTTTCCGATAAAAGCAAAATAAAACGAAATATTTTTTATTTCGAATAGTTTCGAAATAAAAGAATATTCTTTTCGAAGTGGAAAATATTTGTTGTTTTCGCCGATTCGGAAGTGACAAGGATTGCGATATGAAATATCAAAACCGGAATTTCCCACTCTCCGCGGCCCGGACGGAGGACCCGCGCGCCGGAAAAAAACACCCGTAAAGCCCGATCGGACGAAGTCCGGAGAAAGATCGACAAACCGACAACCGGGGATTCTCCATTATCTTTGCCGCAGATCGAAACGACTTTCGGAAAATCCATGAAAATACTCGTCAATCTGAAATATGCGGAACTGGACCCCTGGCTCCGTCAACTCACCGATTCGGACTGGTTCGACCGAAACGGCACACTCCTCCATGCGGGCCGCAATACAATCAAACGCTTTGAAGTCAACGGATTGTGCCTGGTCGTGAAACGCTACGGCCGACCGACAATCGTCAACCGGCTGATCTATGGAACCCTTCGCCGGAGCAAGGCCATGCGGGCCTATCTGCACGCCGCACGGCTGCTCGACCGGGGTATCGAGACCCCCGAGATGGTTGCGGCAATCGACATCCGCCGCCGGGGGCTTCTCAAAACGAGTTACTTCGTGTCGTGCTGCTCCGAAGGGGAGTCGATGCGTACGGTCACGGAGCGTTTTGCCACCACACCCCGGATGGCTCCGATCCTGGATGCCTTTGCGCGTTTTCTCTTCCGGGTCCACAATGCCGGAGTCTTTCACGAGGATCTCAACATCGACAACATCCTTTACCGCCGCACAGGGGAGGAGTACCGCTTCGAACTGATCGACACCAACCGCATGTCGTTCCACCGCCGGCTCTCCAAACGCCGCCGACTGGACAATCTGCGGCGGCTCTCATGTGCCGCCCCGGCCTATCTGCGCATTCTGAACCGTTATGCGGAGCTGGTACACTCCGATCCGAACTCGATCCAGCTCTTCGGAGTGCTGATGCGCCTGCGGTTCGAATTCCGACAGCGTTGCAAGCGCAACATCCGCCGGAAAATCCACAAGGCTCCGAATAGAGAGCCTTAGCCCGCTCCATGCGAATACGCCCACCCTGCAAAGCGCCGGAAAGCCCCCGAAAGGCCTGTCGGCGCTTTTTTCATCCACCGGATCCGGCCGAAAGGGGATTGCGGAGTCCCGGAGTGTGAATTTTATCACACTTCCGGCGCCCGGACGTTGTAAATCTTGAAGAAATTGCCTACTTTTGAACGACTTTTCAGGCTCCGGAATCCGCAGACCGACATCCGGCCCGGAAATCCGAAAAAACCACAAAAAAACAACATACCAAATATCTAAATAAATGGATAATCTGAAAATTGCGGGTCCGGCGCTTCCGGACATGCCCTGGGAGGAGCGTCCCGCGGGTTCTAAAGAAGTGCTGTGGCGCTACTCGGCCAACCCGATCATCGGGCGTTATGCGCTCTCGACCTCCAACTCGATCTTCAACTCGGCGGTCGTACCTTTTAAGAAAGGGAAATACAACTTTGCCGGGGTCTTCCGCTGCGACGACACCAACCGCCGGATGCGTATCCACGTGGGATTCTCGGTGGACGGCCTCAAGTGGGATATTCAGGAGGAGGATTTCCACCTCGAAGGCGCCGATCCCGAAGTGGGCGAGTGGGTCTACGGCTACGACCCGCGCGTGGCGAAGATCGACGACAAATATTATGTCACGTGGTGCAACGGCTATCACGGTCCGACGATCGGTGTGGCGTGGACCGACGATTTCGAGACGTTCCACCAACTCGAAAACGCCTTCCTGCCCTATAACCGCAACGGCGTGATGTTCCCGCGCAAGATCAACGGAAACTATGCGATGTTGTCGCGCCCGAGCGACACGGGTCACACACCCTTCGGCGACATCTTCTATTCGGAGAGCCCGGATCTCTGCTTCTGGGGACGCCATCGCCACGTCATGTCGCCCGCACCGTTCGAGGTGTCGGCCTGGCAGTGCATGAAGATCGGCGCGGGACCCATTCCGATCGAGACCTCGGAGGGGTGGCTGCTCTTCTACCACGGCGTGCTGCGTTCATGCAACGGCTATGTCTACGCCTTCGGTTCGGCGCTGCTCGACCTCGACGAGCCCTGGAAGGTGCTGGCGCGCAGTGGCCCGTATCTGATCTCGCCGCGTGAGACCTACGAGTGCATGGGCGACGTTCCGAACGTCACGTTCCCGTGCGCGGCGCTTCACGATCCCGCAACGGGGCGCGTCGCCGTCTATTACGGATGTGCAGACACGGTCACCGGACTCGCCTTCGGATACATCCCCGAGATCATCGAATTCACGAAGAAAAACTCGATTCTCTGATGTTGCTGCGACGAACGCTCACCCTGGCTGCGCTCGCCGCAGCCGTTTTCGGGGGTTCGCTGAGGGCCTCCGAACCCGCTGCCTGGGTTGATCCCTTTATCGGGACCACCAACTTCGGAACCACGAATCCCGGCGCCGTCACGCCAAACGGCATGATGTCCGTGGTGCCGTTCAACGTCATGGGTTCCGACGAGAATGTCTATGACAAGGATGCCCGCTGGTGGTCGACGCCCTACGAGTTCCACAACAAGTTCTTTACGGGATTCGCCCACGGTGCGTTGAGCGGCGTGGGGTGCCCCGACATGGGGTCGCTGCTGACGATGGCCACGACGGGCGAACTGAAACCCGACTACCGCGAATACGGTTCACCGTACCGCGACGAAGCGGCTTCGCCGGGCTACTACGCCGTGACGCTCTCGAAATACGGCATCCGGGCCGAAGCCACGGCCACGCCGCGCACGTCGGTTGAACGCTATACGTTCCCGGGCGGCAACGGCCATATTCTGTTAAACTTGGGCGAAGGACTGACGAACGAATCGGGGGCGATGGTGCGGCGTGTGAGCGAGACGGAGATCGAGGGCATGAAGCTCCTCGGCACGTTCTGCTACAACCCGCAGAAGGTCTTCCCGGTCTACTTCGTGCTGCGCGTCTCGAAGTCTCCGAGTACTGCGGGCTACTGGAAAAAGCAGCGCCCGATGACGGGTGTCGAGGCCGAGTGGACGCCCGACAACGGACGGTACAAGATCTACACGGAATACGGACGTGAACTGGCGGGCGACGACGTGGGCTACTGGTTCACGTACGACGACCTGGCCGCGGGCGAGCAGATCGAGGTGCGGATGGGCATCTCGTACGTCTCCGTGGAGAACGCCCGGCGGAACCTTGAGGCCGAGCAGTCGGCCGACGACACCTTCGATTCGATCCGTGCGGAGGCCCGGGCGTGCTGGAACGCCGACCTGGGGCGCATCCGCGTCGAGGGCGGCACGGAGGATCAGAAACGGGTCTTCTATACGGCGCTCTACCACGCACTGATCCATCCGAACCTGCTGAGCGACGTCAACGGCGAATACCCGCTCATGGAACGCTCGGGCGAGGTGGGTGTGACGGACGGCGAGCGCTATACGGTCTTCTCGCTGTGGGACACCTACCGCAACGTTCACCAGCTGCTGACGCTGGTCTATCCCGAGCGGCAGGTGGAGATGGTGCGCTCGATGATCGACATCTCGCGCGAGTGGGGCTGGATGCCCCGCTGGGAATTGTACGGCCGCGAGACCTTCACGATGGAGGGTGACCCGGCCATCCCGGTGATCACGGACACCTGGATGAAGGGGCTGCGGGACTTCGACATCGAGGCGGCCTATGCGGCCTTCCGCCGCTCGGCCACGACACCCGGCGCACAAAACCCCCTGCGGCCCGACATCGATCCCTACATCGAACGCGGATACATCCCGCTGGGGCTTTATGCACAGGACCTGGCCGGAGATCTCTCCGTGTCGCATGCGTTGGAGTACTATGTCGCCGATGCCGCGCTGGCACGCCTGGCCGACTCGCTCGGGCACCGCGAGGATGCGCGGATGTTCCGCCAGCGCTCGCTCGGATACCGCCACTATTACTGTCCGGAATTCGGCACGCTGCGCCCGATCAACCCGGACGGCACGTTCCTCACGCCCTTCGACCCGCGGGCGGGCGAGAATTTCTCGACAGCCCCCGGTTTCCACGAGGGTTCGGCCTGGAACTATACGTTCTACGTCCCGCACGATGTCGAGGGGCTCGTGAAGTTGATGGGCGGCCGCAAACGCTTCGTCGAGAAGTTACAGATGGTCTTCGACGAGGGGCTGTACGATCCGGCCAACGAGCCCGACATCGCCTATGCGTACCTCTTCAGCCGCTTCCCCGGCGAGGCGTGGCGCACGCAGCGCGAGACGCGGCGCCTGCTTGACAAATACTTCACC
>CALUIG010000102.1 GCA_944320625.1 uncultured Alistipes sp. | reverse complement strand
CGGTCTGGCGGCCGCTCACTCCTGCGGATGTACCGCCGCGTATTTCCGGGCCCAGATGTCCTGCCGCAGATCCACGGAACACAGATTCGTAATCAAACTCCGTTTCTTGTCTACGGAACTCCCGTTCCGGGGCGGAAGAGGTTGGATATAGGTCAGCTTCTTGCCGGTCGGCGACGACGGGTCGGTCTCATAGACAATCCTGCGCCGCGTGATGACCGCCCCGTTCACATCCTGATCCGCATTGTTGTTGTCGCAATAGTAGATGTAGGCTATCTTCCCCGCAGCGTCGAACTCCACACCCCAGATCACCAAGGCGTGATTCCCCGTATTCAACCCGGCAATGTCGTAGGCCGTGAATCCGAGCGCCTGTCGGTTGGAAAGCGCATCCACGATGAAGCGGTTGAACTCCTCCTCCGAAGGGGAACGGTTCGATTCCGTGGCTATCACGTCCGCCTCGCTGAAAACCTCGGCGAAAAATCCGGGAAAATATCCTCCGGCATAGTTGGTCGGAATCCCCGTGCTCTCTCCCGTGATGAACCACCGTACCCCCTGGGAATTCCACGCTCCGACGTTCTGACTGTGATTCTTGAAGAACTGGAAAACCTCATTCCGGTTCTGCGGCTGGTTCGGATTGTCATCGCCGCTTCCCCCGTTGGGCAGCAGCGGCAGAAAGTCCATCGACGGCCGGGTATAGGTGTATGTGTAGTTCCCGACCGTCGCCGAGACCGTCGAACCGTACTCCTCCTGGTAGGCCTCGACGTAGCCCCGGTTGTTGTTCATCCACCACAGCAGCAGATCCGAGGCCGAAGCCGCCCAGCAGAGATTCCCGTCGTTCTCGCTGTACTGCGGGGATTTGTTGCAGTCGTACCATCCGCAACCCTCTTCCCAGGTCAGATTCTGGATCTCTTCGTAAACCCGGTCCTTGCGGAACCAGATCCCCGCCGGAACCTTGGCGTATAACCCGTAACTCGGCAGATTATCCTCTCCCGGAAAATCCGGAACATTCAGCCCGTAGACCCACATCTGCTTGCCCGCCAGATCCTGGATGTCCGGGTCCCCGCCCGGCTTCACCGTCAACCGGATTGTCAGCTGTCGGCCGGCCCGGAATTCCGTGAGGGCCTCGCCGCCCGAACTCTCCGGCGCCTTGAACGTGGCCTCCCGCGTCTCGTCCGTGACCTTCAGCAGCCCTTCCGCATCCCGGTAGATGTCGGCCTCCTGCGGGAAGATCACCGCTTCGAAACTCCCGTCGGCATTCCGCCGCGGAGTGATCCAACCGAATACATCCTCGGCCGTTGCCTCTCCCGTCAGCAGGTCGAAGCGACCTCTCATCCGGCTGCGGAGACTTATGTCGAGGGATTCGTCGCTGCCCGAGAGCTCGATCCGGAGCCGGTGCATGGCATGCGTGAAGACCAGTTCGGCCCGGGAGCTGCCGGCCGGCAGCTCCCGTCGGGCGTAGATGAGGTCCGCTGCCGTATAGCCTTCGTTACGCTGGTCGTCGGAGAGTGTGAAACTCCGCGTGTCGGATCCGGATCCGTCGTCCGGAAAGGTCGGGTAGTGCGCCGAAAGAACCAACTCCCCGGAACCGAAATCGCTCCGGCGCAGTTGCGGTTCCCACGCGCCGTTCGTCAGAGTCACCTCGCGGTAGGAGACCTCCGTGCCGTTGTCGATGCAGAGCCCGATCCGGTCCCCTTCCCGGAAACTCCCCGCACCGTCCGCATTCAGATCGGTACGTGTCCCGGCCATCGAAAAGTGCAGCTCGAGGTAGTCGTCGTGTCGCTCCGCAAGCAGGTCGTTCGTCTCTTGGGTGCAGGCCGTTGTCAGGCCGGCCAGGAGGCTCAAGGCCATCCATGCTCTTCTCTTCATTCCGTCTCTTTTTTTGGGGGCGGCCTCTTCGTGGCGCCCGGCATTCCGGTATTCCGGCATTCCGGTATTCCGGCATTCCGGCATTCCGGCATTCCGGCATTTCAGCGCCCGGTACTCCGAAGTCCCGATGTCCGGCACTCCGAAACTCTGGCATTTCGGTATTTCGGCACCCGGCACCCGGCACCCGGTATCCGGGCGGCCCGGGCGGCTGGCAGGAGGCCCCCGTTGCGGCGTCTTTCTCCCAAGGAGCTTTTCTCCTTCCGGGGTGTCTTCCTCCTTCCGAGATGCCTCCCTCCTTCTGAGGTGCCTTCCTTCTTCCGGGATGCCTCCCTTCTTCCGGAAAATGCCGGCGCAAAGATAGAACTTTGGGTCGTATTCTACAAATTCACTCCCGTTTGGCGAAATATCGGACACTCTCCGCGTCTGATCGAACTCCCTCCACTGGCCGAAAATGAGGAACTTTGTCTCCCAAATGAAGACTTCTGTTTTGTGACTGGCATGAAACCCGAAACCCAATCTCCTGCACCCCGTCACGGAAATCCCTTTGCCGGCATCCTGTGGGGTATTCTGATCGTTTTGCTTCTGAACGGTCTGGTCTTCCCGATGTTCAATCCCCGACGGATCTCCACAACCGATTACGGTACCTTTATCGAACGTGTGGACAGCGGGCTGGTCCGGGAAGTCATGATCAAAAACGGACAGATCTATTTCTCGGCCCTGAACGCCGAGGGTAAAACGGCAGCCTATCAGACCGGAGCAATCGATGATCCCCGGCTGGTGGACCGGCTCCTGGAGGCACAAAGCCCCAACGAAAACGGCAAGATCGCCTTTACACGAATCGTACCCCGGGAGAATTCGCCGATTCTCAACTTCCTGCTGATGTGGATCCTCCCGGGACTGATCTTCTACATGCTCTGGAGACAGGCGAGTCGGAGCCTCCAGGCCCGTATGGGTTCGGGCGGCAATGTCCTTTCGTTCGGCAACAGCGGGGCCAAGATCTACGCTGATTCCGACGTGAAGACCACCTTCTCCGACGTGGCCGGGCAGGACGAGGCCAAGGAGGCCCTGACCGAGATCGTCGACTTCCTGCACGCTCCGGCGAAATATGCCGAGATCGGAGCCTCGCTGCCGAAAGGTGCGCTGCTGGTCGGCCCTCCGGGTACGGGCAAAACCCTCATTGCACGGGCCGTTGCCGGAGAGGCCAAGGTGCCTTTTTTTGCCATGTCGGGGTCGGAGTTCGTGCAGATGTTCGTCGGGATGGGAGCCGCCAAGGTCCGCGATCTCTTCAGACAGGCCAACGAGAAGGCGCCGTGTATCATCTTCATCGACGAGATCGACGCCATCGGCAAGCGGCGCGATACGGCAATCGGCGGCAACGACGAACGTGAACAGACGCTGAACCAACTGTTGACCGAAATGGACGGATTCGACGGTCGCAAGGGGGTCGTGATTCTGGCCGCCACGAACCGTCCCGAAAGCCTCGACAAGGCGTTGTTGCGTCCGGGACGCTTCGACCGTCGCATCCAGATGGAACTTCCCGATCTGGAGGGTCGTAAGGCGATTCTCAGGGTGCATCTGTCCAAGGTAAAACACGAAGCGGTCGATCTGGCGATCGTGGCCCAGGCAACGGCCGGATCGTCGGGAGCCGAACTGGCCAACATCGTCAACGAAGCGGCCCTCAGAGCCGTACGCCAGGGACGGCGGAAGGTGACGACGGCCGATCTCGAAGAGAGTGTCGAGACCGTCATGGCCGGAGCCCAGAAGAAAAACAAGGTGCTTTCGGCCGAAGAGAAACGGATCGTCGCCTATCACGAAATCGGACATGCCCTGGTTGCTGTGATGCAGACCGCGTCGGCTCCCGTACACAAGATCACGATCATTCCGCGTACCTCCGGGGCTCTGGGCTATACGATGCAGGTCGACGAGGGCGAGCAGGTGTTGCTGAGCCGCGAGAACCTCTTCAATCGCATCGCTACGCTTGCTGGCGGACGTTCGGCCGAAGAACTCGTCTTCGGAAGCATCACGACGGGCGCTTCGAACGACATCGAACAGGCTACGCGACTGGCTCGTGCCATGGTTACGCGTTTCGGAATGAGCGAGAAGTACGACATGATGGGCCTTGAGACGGTCAGCAACGCCTATCTGGGCGGAGACAATGCGCTGACCTGTTCGTCCGAAACGGCGGCCGACATTGATCGTGAAGTACTCCGCATCGTGCGGGAAGCTCACGATAAGGCCCGGGGAATTCTCACCGCACATCGGGATATTCTGGATCGGGCCGCCTCATTCCTGATGGAGCGCGAAACGATCTCCGGAGAGGAGTTTATGGCGATCGTCGGTAACCGCGACATCGTCGGTTGATGGATTGGAAACTGAGTGTCCGCAAACTCCCCGAAGCGTTTTTTGCGTTTCCGGGAGTTTGTTTTTTCCTCCCGTTTTTCGTACCTTGGTCCTCGCAAAACTTCCGAAAAAATGGCTGATGACTATCTGGGCCGGAAAATGGAGGAGTACCGGGCGCGCAGCGAAAACCCGGTCCGCCGTCCGGTCATGACCCTGACGAAACTCTTGCTGAAAAACCGCAGCTGCCGCGGTTATGATCCCCGTTTCGCGGTCCGTGAGGATCAGATCCGGAGCATTGTCGAGGTCAATACCCGTATCCCTTCGGCCCGGAATCAGCAGGTCCTGCGTTTCCGCCCCGTACTGGCCGACGAGGCTCCGGCTCTTTGGCCGTATATCCGCCTCGGCGGCGCCCTGCCCGAACTCCACCTTCCGCTGCCCGGAACCGAACCTCCCGCATTCATCGTTGTCTGCGCCACCGTTGCCGAGGATCGCTATGTGGACATCGATCTCGGGATCTCGGCCCAGAGCATGCTGCTGCGTGCCGCGGAGATCGGGCTGAACGGCATCTGCATCGGGGCGTTCGACCGGGTGCGGGTGCGCGAAATCCTCCGCCTGCCCGTCGACCCGCTGTTGATTATCGCCCTTGGAAAAGGCGCCGAGCGGATCGAACTGGTGGAGATCGCTGCCGAAGAGAACCATGCCTATTATCGGCGCGACGGAGTGCATTACGTGCCGAAGGTCCGGTTGGATGATCTGCTGATCGGTCGCTGAGACCGTTTTTCTTTCCCGATCAAAAATTTCCAGACATGCTTGCCTGTACCTATGTCGAACGCGGACGCTTCGAACTCCGCGAAAAACCGAAACCCCGTCTGCTCGATCCACGCGATGCCCTGGTGCGCGTCACGCTCGGGAGCATCTGCACCAGCGATCTGCACATCAAGCACGGAGGCGTTCCGCGGGCCGTTCCCGGAATTACCGTGGGTCACGAAATGGTGGGGGTGGTCGAGGCCACGGGCCCGGCCGTGTCGTCCGTACGGGCGGGTGACCGGGTGACGGTCAATGTCGAGACCTTTTGCGGCGAGTGTTACTTCTGCCGCCACGGCTATGTGAATAATTGCACCGACCCCGAAGGCGGTTGGGCCCTGGGATGCCGAATCGATGGCGGACAAGCCGAATATGTGCGTGTTCCCCATGCCGACCAGGGGCTTTGCCGCATTCCCGATACCGTGAGCGACGAACAGGCCCTGTTCGTCGGCGACATCCTGGCAACGGGATTCTGGGCCGCCCGGATCTCCGACATCTCGGACGAGGATACGGTACTGATTCTCGGTGCCGGGCCGACAGGCCTCTGTACACTGCTTTGTGTGCTGTTGAAGCACCCGAAGCGCATCATTATCTGTGAACGCGACCCCGCACGGCGGGCGTTTGTCCGGAACCGTTACCCCGAAGTGCTGGTGACGGGGCCTGCGGAGTGTCGTGACTTCGTGCTGCGACACAGCGATCACGGAGGTGCCGATCGGGTCGTGGAGGTCGCCGGCGGGGAAGATACGTTCCGTCTGGCGTGGGAGTGTGCGCGTCCGAATGCGATCGTCACGATCGTGGCGCTCTACGATCGGGCACAGACCCTTCCGCTGCCGGAGATGTACGGGAAAAACCTTACCTTCAAGACCGGAGGGGTCGACGGCTGCGACTGCGCCGAGATCCTCCGGTTGATCGAGGCCGGACGGATCGATACCACACCGCTCATCACGCATCGTTTCCCGCTGACGCGGATCGAAGAGTCCTATCGGCTTTTTGAACACCGGGAAGAGGGGGTGATCAAGGTGGCCGTCCGGTGCGGCGAGTGACTCCTCCGAGAGAAAACGAACGCCCCTGCCTCCGAGGAGTGCAGGGACGTTTCGTTTTGCAAGGCTCTGCGGGCGGTTACGCCTGCTTGCCGGAGAGGAGTTTCCAGACCCCGGCACTCAGGGCAGCTCCGACAAACGGTGCGACGATGAAGAGCCAGAGCTGCGACAGGGCTACACCCCCTTCGAACAGTGCGGGACCGATGGAACGGGCCGGATTGACCGAGGTCCCCGTAATCGGGATGCAGACGATGTGTACGAGTACCAGCGTCAGACCGATGGCCAGTCCTGCGAAGTTGCCGGCTCCGTGTTTTGCGTCGGTGGAGCCCAGGACCACCAGCACGAATATGAACGTGAAGACGGCCTCGGCAATGAATGCCTGGAGCATCATGCCTTCGGCGTAGCTGTTTGCTCCCGTAGTTGTCGGGCCTCCGTTCATGCCGCTTGCGACGAGGAGGTAGAGGATGGCCGATCCGATGATGGCACCGATTACCTGGAAAATCATGTACCCGGCCGCCTCTTTTCCGCTCATGCGCCCCGAGAGCAACACGCCGAGTGTGATGGCCGGATTGATGTGACATCCCGAGATGTTGCCGATGGTATAGGCCATGGCTACAACGGCCAGACCGAAGGCCAGTGCGACACCGATTGTTCCGACTCCGGCTCCTACAGTTCCGGCAACGCTCCCGGCAAAAGCTGCGCTGCCGCATCCCATCAGGACGAGTACCATCGTCCCGATCATTTCCGCAATGTACTTTTTCATGTTCAGAAAATTTTAGATCATACGGTTTATGCGATTAAAGTTAGTCATAAAAATGGGAAAAAGCAAGCATAAATCGTTCCGGCTTATCCGGGATTCCTCCGGATTGGGACTTTCCCGAAGGACCGGTGAGGCATATGGGACCTGCAATCCGGGAGATGCAACATCTTGAAGGCTTTGTGAGAATTCCGTTGGTAGAGTCGCTGGAGACTGAAAATCAAGACGTGGAAGGACCTCAGGTCGAGGGGCATGAGGCGGCGGGCAGCAAGATCGGGGATGCCGATAGCTGCATCCGAAGTCCTGCCCGGAATGTCGAATCCGCTGCTGCGCTATGTTTCGGGAACCGGGAACGGCAAGATGCCGTCGAAACATATCTTTGCGGTCACTTGGTTTGATTCCCGCCCGAATAGGATATTGGCCAAAGAAAAACGAGACGGTTGCTGTAACCATCTCGTT
>CALUIG010000101.1 GCA_944320625.1 uncultured Alistipes sp. | reverse complement strand
GAAGTGATGTCGCAGGAAACGGAAAGGATAAAACGAAAAACGAAAAGATATGTCTTTGATTCTCTGCATTGAAACCGGAACGGACATCTGTTCCGTAGGGATTGCCAAGGAGGGCGAACTCTTGTCGTTGCGTGAAAGCGACGAGGGGCGCGACCATGCCCGTAAGGTCGGCGTATTCGTCGACGAACTGTTGCGTGAAACGGGAATTGCTCCCGATGATCTGGATGCCGTGGCCGTCGGCAAGGGCCCCGGATCCTATACCGGACTGCGTATCGGTGTCTCCTTCGCCAAGGGCCTCTGCTACGGATTGCAGAAACCGCTGCTGGCCGTCGGATCGCTCGACGCCCTGGTCGAGGTGGCCCGCGAGGATTACGAGGCCGGGATCATCTCCGTCGACAACTGGGCCGAAGCCCGGCTCTGTCCGATGGTTGATGCCCGCCGCATGGAGGTCTATACGCAGGTGTTCGATGCCGAAGGCCGGGCATTGGGCGAAGTCGCGGCCGAAGTGGTCTCGGCGGAGAGTTTCGCGGCGTATCGCAATGCGGGGCATCCGTTCGTGATCTTCGGAAGCGGGGCCCGCAAGTGTGCCGATCTGCTGGCCGGGGCGACATTCGTCGAGGTGACCCCCTCGGCCCGCGGACTCGCCCGGTTGGCCCAGCAGGCTCTCGATGAGGGAAGGACCGAGGACATCGCCTATTTCGAACCCTTCTATCTGAAGGATTTCGTCGTTACGACCTCGAAGAAAAAACTCTTCTGACCGCCGGACGCGGAATCCGGCCTGCTGTGCGATGACCGAAGAGGAGTTGACCGGTGTATTGATCGACCGTTGGCGGTCGGATTTTGCCGAGCACGCGGCCCGGCGGATTGTTGAGGCGGAGGCTGTCGGGGTGTTGTACCGGATTGCAACCGGGGCGTTCGACAATCTGCCGAAACCGGAGCGTCACAAAGTCTGCTTCCGGGCGGCCTATGTGTTGGAGCGGGTCTGTTTTACGGCGCCTGAGCGGTTCCTTCCCTATGCGGAGGATTTCTGTCGGAGGGCTTTCCCGGCCTGTGTGGATCCGAGTGCCCGGCGTCATTTCGGAAAGATCATGGTCGGGTTGTTGCCGTGGGTGCACCCCGGGCAGGATGTGTTGGAGCGCATTGCCGAAACGGCGGCCGAATGGGCCGTGGAGCCCGGGGCAAAGGTGGCCGTGCGGGTCTGGGCCATGGAGGTGTTGAAGGGGTGTCGCAGTCGGGTGGAGTGGGTCGACGAGACCTGGGAGGATCTGGTGGAGGCGCAGGCGACCGGTGCCACTCCCGGGATTGTAACCCGCCTGAGAAAGAGTTGGCGCTGCCGTTGAGAAAAATCACCCCGCAATCGGAAGATTGCGGGGTGATTCATTTTTATTTATCGGTCGTCGCCTTCCGGGGATGGGGCAAGATTCCCGGGTGCAGGGACCTGCTCCGGGATCCCGGCCGCGGAGGTCCCGGCCGGTTCGACCGGTTCGACCGGTTCGGAAGGCTGCTCCTCGTCGGAATCGCTGCCGGCGAGTTCGAGCGTGCGGGGGGTGTGTTGCCGTTTGGTTTGCAGGCGGGCCGTGCGGCGCAAACGTTCGCCCACGCGGATGATGTTGTCGTTACCCGTACAGAGCCGTTTGTGTGCATCCTCATAGGCCTCACGGGCCTTGCCGAGCGCTGCACCGACCCCTTCGAGCGATGCGGTGAAGGCTACCAGCTGTTCGTAGAGTTTCAGCCCGCAGGCGGCGATCTCCTTGGTATTCTTGTCCTGGTCGTTGTATTTCCAGAGATCGGCCACGAGTTTGAGCAGCGCGAAGAGGTTCGTCGGCGAAGAGACGATCACCTTCCGTTCGTAGGCGTCGGACCAGATCTTCGGATCGCTTTGCAGCGCCGCCAGAAAGGCCGGTTCGTTCGGGATGAACATGATGACGAAATCCGGCGAATTGAGCAGCCGCTGGTACTCCTTGCGGCCGAGTTCGACGACGTGCTGGCGTACCGACGCCACGTGTGCCGCCATGTGACGCTGCCGCTCCTCCTCGCTCTCGGCGGACGTGTAGTTCACGAAGGCCGTAAGCGAGACCTTCGAGTCGATGACGATCTCTTTTTTCTCGGGCAGGTGCAGCACCACGTCCGGACGCAGGTTGTGCCCTTCCCGGTCCTTGATGTTGTATTGGGTCTCGTAGTGGATTCCCTTCGAGAGTGACGAACTGTCGAGAATCGTCTCCAGCAGCATCTCGCCCCAGTCTCCCTGCACCTTCGAGTTGCCCTTCAGGGCGTCGGTCAGGTTCCGGGCGTCGGCCGAGATGTGCTGGTTCAACTCCATGAGGCGTTTGAGTTCGTTTTTCAGCTCGCCGCGCTGTTCGTTCTCGTGGGAGTAGATGCGTTCAACCCGTTCGCGGAACTCGGTGATGTTGTCCCGGAAGGGCTTGAGCAGGATGTCCAGCGACTCCTTGTTGGTCTGTTTGAACTCCCGCGACTGTTCGCCGAGAATCTCCGTGGCGAGATTCTTGAACTCCAGGCGGAAGCGCTCCTCCAGTTTTTCGCGTTCGGTGCGTTCGGCTTCGCGTTCCTCGGCATTTTTCTGCCGCAGGGCCGCGATCTCCGATTCGGACGAGGCGCGCAGTGCCGCCAGTTCGGTCTGTATGCGGAGGTGCTCTTCCCGCAGATCCCGCAAGTCGGATTGGGCCCCGTCGCGTGTCTGGCGGGTTTCGGCAAGGAGGCTCTCCGTGGCGGCGAGTTTTTGGCTCAGGTCGCTCCGGGCGGCCTCGGCGCTCTCCTTTTCGTTCCGCAGACGGGACACGGCCCGGCGAAGGGCCACAATCGTAATCCCCGAAACCGCACAGAGACAGGCCAGTATGAGCAGGGTGAGAAGCGTGACGGTATTCATGTCTACAAAGATAGTTTCTTTTGTGGAAAATTTCGTATATTTGTTCAAGTAATTAAAAACGCGAAGCCCATGCAACGTACCGTAGCCCCTTCGATGCTCTCGGCCGATTTCGGCCACCTGGAACGCGATACGCGGATGATCGACCGCAGTGCGGCCGAATGGGTCCATATCGATGTCATGGACGGGGTCTTCGTTCCCAATATCTCGTTCGGGTTTCCCGTGATGAAGCCCATCCGCAAGGCCACGTCGAAGTTCCTCGACGTGCATCTGATGATTGTCGAGCCCGAAAAGTATGTCGTGCGTTTCGTCGAGGCCGGGGCCGATCTGGTGACCTTCCACCTCGAAGCCTCCGAAGATCCCGCCGGGTGCATTGCCCGGATCCGCGGGGCCGGGGCGAAGGTCGGGGTCTCGATCAAGCCCGCCACTCCGGTCGAGGCGCTGCGCGAGGTGTTGCCGGCGGTGGATCTGGTGCTGGTCATGAGCGTCGAACCGGGATTCGGCGGGCAGTCGTTCATCCCCGGGTCCCTCGACAAGATCCGCGAACTGCGTGCGATGGCCGATGAAATGGGCCTCCCGACAATCATCGAGGTCGACGGCGGTATCTCGGCATCCAATGCCCGCGAGGTGTTCGATGCCGGAGCCGAGGTGCTCGTGGCCGGGAGTGCCGTCTTCAAGGCCCCGAATCCCGAGGCTGAGATCCGGCGGATCCTCGAAGCGTGAGCCCGGGGCGCAAAAAGAGACGGAAGTGAGGCGAAGAAGCCGGTTTCGGGAAAATTGGTTCCGAAGAGTTGGCTGTGGGGCCCCGGTGCCCGGAAAATATCCCCGAAAATGCGGGGGTCGGAGCGTTCCGATGGCGGAAATATCCTGTAAAAACGTTACCTTTGCGGTGTTTCCCGGGGCTGCCCGTGCGGCAGCTCCCTCAACGTGTTGTATATGATTTCACTCGACAATCTGACCGTCAGTTACGGAGGCTGGACCCTCTTCGACAATATCTCGTTCCTGATCAATCCCAAGGACCGCATCGGCCTGGTCGGCAAAAACGGAGCCGGAAAAACCACGCTGCTGCGTATTATCACCGGCGAGCAGCAGCCTACGTCGGGTGCCGTGACGATCAACGGCGAGTGCACGATCGGCTATCTGCCGCAGACGATGCGTGTGGCCGACACCACGACGCTCGTCGACGAGACCTCCAAGGCCTTCGACGAGGTGCTGCGCCTCGAAGCCGAGATCGCCGACCTTACGCGCGAAATCGCCGAGCGCACCGATTACGAATCGGCCGCCTATGAACAGTTGCTGCACCGCCTGAACGACGCCCAGGATCGTTACCACATCCTCGGCGGCGAAACCCGCGATGCCGACATTGAGAAGACGCTCCTCGGTCTGGGCTTCAAGCGCGAGGATTTCGGACGTGCCACGAGCGAGTTCTCCGGAGGTTGGCGCATGCGTATCGAATTGGCGAAACTGCTCCTGCGGCGCCCCTCGATCTTCCTGCTGGACGAGCCTACGAACCACCTCGACATCGAGTCGATCCAGTGGCTTGAGGAGTATCTCAAAAACTACAACGGCGCCGTGCTGCTGATCTCTCACGACCGGGCCTTCCTCGACAATGTGACGAACCGTACGGTGGAACTCTCGCTGGGCAAGATCACCGACTACAAGGTGCCCTATTCGAAATACGTCGTCCTGCGCGCCGAACGCCGCGCGCAGCAGCTGGCTGCCTATGAGAATCAGCAGCGGATGATCGAGAAGACCGAGGAGTTTATCGAGAAGTTCCGTTACAAGCCCACGAAATCGAATCAGGTGCAGTCGCGCATCAAGCAGTTGGAGCGTCTCGAACGCCTCGAAGTCGAGGAGGAGGATCTCGCCACGTTGAACATCAAGTTCCCGCCCGCACCGCGCTCGGGACAGATCGTCGCCGAGATCAACGAGGCCGGGATGTCGTTCGGATCGAAGCACGTCTTCAGCGGTGCGAATTTCGTTATCGAAAAGGGCGACCGGATCGCCCTGGTCGGGCGCAACGGCGAGGGCAAGACCACATTGGCGAGGATGCTCGTCGGACAGTTGACCCCCACCGAGGGCTCGATCCGCATCGGGGCCAATGTCAATATCGGCTACTATGCCCAGAATCAGGACGATCTGATGGACGGTGAGTTCACGGTCTACGATACGCTGGACCGGGTGGCCGTGGGCGACATCCGCACGCGGCTGCGTGATATTCTCGGGGCGTTCCTCTTCCGCGGCGAGGACATCGACAAGAAGGTCAAGGTCCTCTCGGGCGGGGAGCGGGCGCGGCTGGCCATGGCCCGCATGATGCTGGAACCCCGCAACTTGCTGGTCCTGGACGAGCCCACGAACCACATGGACATGCGCTCGAAGGATATTCTCAAGAATGCCATTCTGAAGTACGACGGTACGGTGGTCGTCGTCTCGCACGACCGGGAGTTCCTCGACGGGATGGTCGAGAAGGTCTACGAGTTCCGCGACGGGGGTGTCAAGGAGTACCTCGGGGGCATCTACTACTTCCTCGAAAAGCGCAAGTTGGAGTCGCTGCAGGAGATCGAGCGCCGCGATGCACCGGCCAGGGCGGTCTCGAAGACGGCTCCGAAAGCCGGAGCCGGTGCCGGAACGAAAGGGGCGAACAACGCCGGAGGAACAAATGCCGCAAACGGTGCAAACGCCGCGGAGGAGAAGCCCGCAGCCCTCTCCGGAAAGGCATCCTACGAACAGAAGAAGGAGCAGGAGAAGTTGCTGCGCAAGTTGCGCAAGGCGGTGGAGACCGTCGAGGCGGAGTTGGGCGAACTGGAGAAGCAGATCGCCGCGTACGATGCGAAATTCGCCGCCGCCACCGACTACAACGAGGATGACTACAAGGCCTACAACGATCTGAAGGCCCGTTATGACCATCAGATGCACGAGTGGGAGAAGGCCTCCTACGAACTGGAAATAACCGAAGAAGAATACAATGGATAATCTGATTTTCGGGATTCGTCCCGTGGCCGAGGCCATCGAAGCCGGTCGGCAGCTCGAAAAACTCTACATCCGCAAGGGCGCCGAGGGACCGTTGATGCAGGAGTTCCGCGACCTCTGCATCCGTCACCGCATCCGCTGGCAGGAGGTGCCCGTCGAGAAGTTGAACCGCCTCACGCGCGGCAACCACCAGGGTGTCGTGGCCCAGACCGCCGCCATCGAGTATGTCGAACTGACAGATATTCTCGAACGGGTTCCCGAGGATGAAACCCCGCTGGTGGTCGTCTTCGACGGGGTGACCGACGTACGCAACTTCGGGGCCATTGCCCGTTCGGCCGAGTGTGCCGGGGCGCACGGTCTCGTTACGCCGCTTAAGAACTCCGCACCGGTGAATGCCGAGGCGATCCGTTCGTCGGCCGGGGCCCTTACGACGATCCCCGTCTGCCGCGTGGGCTCGATCCGCAATACGCTCAAACAACTGCAGACCGAAGGATTTCAGGTGGTCGCCGCTACGGAAAAGAGCCGCAAGTTGCTCTACGACGCCGATTTCCGCCGCCCGACGGCCCTTGTCATGGGGGCCGAGGATACCGGCATCTCGAAGGAGGTCCTGAAACTCTGCGACGAGCAGCTGGCCATTCCGATGATCGGACACATCGAGTCGTTGAACGTCTCGGCCGCAGCGGCCGTGATGCTCTTTGAGGTCGTGCGTCAGCGCATCGGCGAGTGACCTGTCGACTTCGTTTCCCGCTCTTTTTGACCATAAAGCAACCGATTGAAACATGAAGTGGAATCTTCGAGAACGGGTCGAGGAGTTCCGGAAGGGACTCGTGACCGTCGTGTGCCGTCATCCGTTGGAACTGCTCCTGCTGCTGGCCCTGACCGTGATGCTGATCGTCTGTCTGGAGATCGGCGAGGACCCCAATGGCCCGCGGATGCTGGTGTTGGGGTGGGGCGCCCTGTTGCTGCTCGTGGTCAACCGGTTGGCCGGGCGCAGCGTCTGGCGCCGCATCTACTGGGTGGCGTGGACGCCTCTGGTGCCGCTCTTCCTCTGGCCGGGACTGCCCGAATGGGTCGAATCGACGCAGGCCATTATCACCTTTACGATCCTTACGCCCTTGGCCTTGCTGGCCTGTCGGCGCGCCGTGGCCAACGATCGCTTCGTGGCCGATGCGCTGGTCTATTTGCGGGCGGCGGTGCTGGCCATGCTCTTCGCCTATGTCGCCTACGGGCTTTTCGAGGCGATTCTCTGGTCCGCGGCCTACATCTTCGGATTCAGTGACGCCCGCTGGGTTGCGCACCTCTCCGTCGACCTCTTCTTCGTGACGCAGTTCTTCGCCGTGCCGACACTCTTCATGATGATGCTCGACCGCTGGGAGGAGGCCCGTTGCGGCTCGTCGCGCGTCCTTGAAGTGCTGCTGAACTGGGTCGTCACGCCCGCCGTGGCCATCTACGCCGCAATCCTCTACCTTTACCTGCTGAAAATCCTCCTGACCTGGACGCTGCCCGATGGCGGCGTGGCCTACCTCGTCTTCGGATTCACGAT
>CALUIG010000100.1 GCA_944320625.1 uncultured Alistipes sp. | reverse complement strand
AAAAAAAGCGACCGTCACCGATCGCTTTCTGGTAGTGGATAGGGGATTCGAACCCCTATGTCATGCGTGAGAGGCATGTATCCTAACCCTTAGATGAATCCACCTCGTTTCGTTTGTGGTGCAAAGATAGCGCCTTCTTTTAAATCTCCAAAATTTTCCGACGAATTCTGCGATTTTTTTTCGGTTTTCTTGCCGAATCCCGCTTTTTACCTATCTTTACCCACAGACAAAACCTTATTCAACATGAAATTCCGTCTTGTACTGCTCCTCGGAGCAAGTCTGTTCATCGGCTCCTGTTCGAAACGACTCCCGCGGCCCGAATTCACCACCGTCGCCGTCGACACCCTGCTGGTCGGAAACGGAAACCGATGCAACGTCACATTCCGCTTCGAGTCAATCCGAAATGCCGCAAAATCCGCAGCCCTGGAGACCATCGAGCAGGCCAATATCGGTTATTTCTTCCAGTTGGAGGAGTTCTCCGGAACGGCAGACCAGGCCGTAGCAGCCGCATTGCAGGACATTCGGACCAATTACCTCCCCGAAGGTACCGGACCGACCGGAGCCGAATACGAAATCTCGGCCGAAGCGGAAACCTCGACCGTCGACTCGCTGCTCTGCTACCAGATCACCCGGGCCGGATACACAGGAGGCGCCCACGGCATGTACGGAACCGAATGCCACACCTATTCCCTGGCCGACGGATTCGAACTCTCGCTCGCCGACCTCCTCTCCGAAGCGCAGATCGGACGCCTCGACAGCCTCATCCGCACCAAGATTGCCGCCCGTTACCAGGCTTCGACCGACGAGGAGCTGACAAAAGCCGGATTCTTCCCGGAGTATATCGCCCCGACCGAAAATTTCCGGATCTCCCCCGAAGGAATCACCTTCTACTACAATCCCTACGACATCGGCTGCTATGCCCTCGGAGCCGTGGAGGTAACCCTCTCCCGGGAGGAACTCGGCAGCCGCTGAGCCCGACCGGGACCCGGAATCAAAACAAAAACAGGAAAAGAAGTACAGAAAACGATTCCGGAGAACCCGGAACACGAGAGAGGTACAGACATAAAAAAAAGGTCCGAGTCTCACGACGGGGAACCTTTTTTTTGGCGGGGAACCACCCCCTCCAAAAATGAGGTCAATCGGAGGTGTTCGACACCTCGGGCGAGCACCGCCCTCGGGTCTTAGTACCGGATCTCCCGGCACAACCTGCCGATCTCCTCAACCAACCTAAAACTACTAACCTAAATGAACCTTAAAACTTCACTGCAAAGATAAGGGCGTTTTTTGAGTTATGCAAATATTTTACGAATATATTAAATATATTTAACAATTTGGTAACATTGGCAAACCAATTCCCTCCTACGGACAAGAGGCCCCAAAAGACATAAATAGCTGATTATAAGCAATGAAACAACAAATCAAGTCAAAATAGAAAGCAGACCGGCCCGAAGCCAGAAAGATCCCAAAACCGGAGATTGAAACAACTTCCAGGGTGAAGAGTCCGAAAAAAAGGATGGCAAACAGCGGGAGGACCCCGCAAAAAAGGCACAAAAAAAGGAAACTCGGAATCCGGACCAGGTCCGTCTTCCACAGTTTCCTCACCAACCTAAAACTACTAACCTAAATGAACCTTAAAACTTCGCTGCAAAGATAAGCCGAAAAAAACATCTGTGCAAGCTTTTATTAAAATATTTTTCAAATTTTTTCATATTTTTTAATATCACCGCCCCGCAAAAAGCTTCAACACGCTGAAAATCAGCCACAGTACAAGGAAGTGGCAATGCACGCAAATTTTCGGTCAATCGGAATGCAGTAATCGAAAAAACGCCCGTTTATATAATTAGGTGCAAGCAACGCAATGCGGGTACAGGATAAATTGCTACATTTGTATAATAAACCAGATCGCAGGACGATGACATTATCGCTGATTATCTCTACCTACAATTGGCCCCGTGCACTCTACCTCTGCCTCGACAGTGTCATGCAACAGAGCCTGATGCCCACGGAAATCCTGATCGCCGACGACGGTTCGGGCATGAGTACCCGCGATGTGGTGGAGCATTTCGCCGCCATCTCCCCCGTTCCCCTGCATCACATCTGGCACGAAGACCGCGGATTCCGTCTCGCCGCCATCCGCAACAAGGCCATTGCCGCCAGCTGCGGCGAATACATCATCCAGATCGACGGCGATCTGATCCTCCACCGGGATTTCATCCGCGACCACGCAGCCTTTGCCCGCAAGGGCTACTTCGTAACCGGCTCGCGCGGAATCATCACCGAAATGCTCACGCAAAAGGTCCTCAAGGGCGAAATCCCCACTCTCAACCCGCTGATGCGCGGCGTACGCAACAGCAACAACGTCATGCGCATTCCGTTCCTGGCCTCGCTCTACCGCACGTTCGGACCGACCCGATTCGTCAAGGGATGCAACATGGCGTTCTGGCGCGACGACCTCATCCGTGTGAACGGATACGACGAAACGTTCACAGGCTGGGGACGTGAAGACACCGAACTGGCCGTCCGGCTCAACAACAGCGGAATCCGGCAGCAGTGCATGAAGTTCCGCGGCGTGGTATTCCACCTTTACCACGGCAAGCAGGACCGTACCACCCTCTCGGCCAACGAAGAACGATACCAGCAGAGCATCCGCCAACACCGCACGCGCTGCGAAAAGGGACTCGACAGCTACCTCTCCCCGGAGAACACCTCCCCGACCACCGACAAAAACTAAGTCTGCGGCCCCGGCTGCCGAAACCGCCATGCTCATTTCGGTCATCATACCTGTCTACAACGCGGAAAAATTCCTGCCCACCTGCATCGAAAGCGTCCTGAGCCAGACCTTCCGGGATTTCGAACTGCTGCTCGTGAATGACGGAAGCACCGACCGCAGCAAGGAGATCTGTCTTCGTTATGCAGCCCGCGACTCCCGAATCCGGTTCTTCGACTGTCCCAACCGGGGTGTCAGTGCGGCCCGCAACCTGGGGCTCGACCAGGCACGGGGTGAATTCGTGGTCTTCATGGACTCCGACGACTGGGTAGTCCCCGAACATCTGCAACAATTCGCCCGAAGCGGAATCGGCGAAAATGGAATCGTCTTCACCAATCTGTTCGAGGAGCGGCCCGGATCGAGCGAATCCCCCCGGGTCCGGATCTATGCCATGCGTGACCTGCGTGTCACATCCGGACACGCGGAGTGCATGCCCGTCATTGCGGAACTGCTGCGGCACCGCTGTTTCGGCTGGACCTGGAACAAGATGTTCTCCCGGGCGACGATCGAACGCTTCGGGCTGCGATTCGACGAATCGCTCCACTACGCCGAAGACGAGGTCTTCACGATCCTCTACTGCGCCCATATCACCCACATCGTCACCTGCGCGACCCCGACCTACCACTACCGCTTCGTGCCCGGAAGTCTGCTCCACCGCCGGATCGACCCGCAGACCCTCATCCGAACCCGGCTGAAGATCATCCGGCTCTTCGAAACGAATGGATACAGTTCCGAAATCCTCTACCTGGCCAACCGTACCTTCTTCTCGCGTCTGCGACGCGAGATGCGCCACTGCGAGAAGTGGAATTCGGAGACCGCCGACATCCTGGCATTCAACATTCTCTGCAACTGGGAAGTGCTCAAGAAATACTACCGCCCGGAATTCCGGCAGAGTTTCTACGACCGGAAAATCCTCTTCCTCGGAGGCTTGATCTGTCTGTTCAAGTCCCCGTTCTGGGTCAAGTTAATGATCAAGGGATTTCACCAATAGCCCACCAGTGAGGAGGGGGGGGGTGAGGAACTGAGGGGCGGAGAGGCCCAGAGAGGCTCAGAGGGACCCAAAGGGGCGGAGGCACTGAAAGAAAGCCCGGGAAAAGAGGGACTGAAAGAGACGAAAGAAAACCCGGAGAGAGAGGTGCCGAGGAAACCCCGGGAGGGAGGGGGGGGGAGAGCAGAGTCAAAGCAGGGCCCGCCTCTCGGCTACCGACCCCGCAACCGCTCCCACAACGGCCAGTAGTGCATCTGCCGGCGAAGTTTCCATTTGCGGACCAGATTCAACGGCTTCCGTTTCAGGCCCACATGCCCCTTCGCCAGGAAATCATCCACGGCATCGAGCACCCGGGCCGAACAACGGCAGTCCCGGTGCGGTTCGTGGCGCATCGTATAGCTGCGGATCTCGGACATCAGTTTCTCGGGGCGCGTCAAGGCCCTTTCAATGGCCGGACCAACCTCTTCGGGCTGCTGGACATCGATCAGATGCGGTCCCGGATGCGAATTGCGGAAGGTCACGACCGGCTTGTCCAGGAACATGAACTCCAGAATAATCGACGAACTGTCGCACAGCATCACATCCGCCTGCTGCAACAGCGGCATCTTGTCCGGACCCTCGAAAAAGGTGACATTCGCATGCGTGGCAGCAATGCGTTTGTAGCCCGCGACGATCTCCGGATCGGTCAGTTTCGGGTGGAACGTGATGATCCAGTCCCAGGGCTTCGACTCCGCCAGACGTTCGATCTCGGACATCAGATGCGGTGCCGAACAGACATTTTTCGTAAAGGTCGGCGGGTAGAGAATCACCGGACGCTCGTTTTGCGGACGCCGCAGCATCTCCGGGGCAAAGTAGGTGTCGGCCTTGGGCCAGCCGGTATCGTAAACCCGGAAGAAGCCGTACTTCTGCTCCAACTCCTTGAAAAATGGCGTACTGCTCGGGCCCTGCGTACAATAGATGTCGAACCAGCCCCGGACCGTAAAGTGGTCATCAACAGCCTCGATCCGCTTCTGGATGGCATAACCGTGAAACAGCGCTACCTTCACCCCCGGGAAGAAATCGGGAATGTAGTTGCCCGGAGCGAAGACCGCCACGGGATTGAAGTCGAGAACCTCACGGACCGTCCTCAGCCGGAGTTCATCGGGCTCCAGGGAGTCGGGGCAGGTCGGCTCGAGATACCAGGCCGCCGTGCCGCCGCGACGCCGGATCTCGGCCTGCAACGGACGCATGATCGAATAGGCATAGGGCAGCGTGGCAAACAGCAGATAGTTCTTCTTCATATCGGCAAGGTTATAAGGTCGGCTGTGGGTGGATATATCGTTTCCAGAAATCAATCCGCGCAGGCTTGAGCCATCCGTGGCATCCGAACGGCAAACGGCCTCCGGTAACGGCCAGGCATCGTTCGGGATGGGTGTCGAACGAGAAATCGACGGCCTCCCGCATCGAAGGATAACGGAACTCCCGGGGTTCGATGGCCCAGAAGACATCCTCGTAATAGATGTGCCGCGACTGGTTCAGGTAGTAATCAATCCGGTCGGCATAACGGGCACAGCCGCGTCGGAACGCCTCCACGCGCCGCAACGAGAGCCCTCCGTTCCCCACCTTGCCGTAAAGGCGCCGGTTATGGGGAAAGAAGTGCCGCAGAAGAGGCCACGACCAGACCCCGGCCCGCCACCAGGTACCGCCGATGTAGTCGTAACCCCGTTTGCACCAGGCTACGAGCTCGTCGCGGAAGATCCAGGCATCGGTCTGGCAGATCAGGATGTATTCACAATCAGTGAACAGGTCGTAAAACTCCGCCGAAAGCATCATGCGGTTGTAACCCAGGATCCCGGCACGCCCCAGATAACCGTCCGAAACGCGGATGATCTCATAGGAGTAGACATCGGGGAAATGCCGGGCCACAGACTCCAGCGAAAGGCTTCGCGGCAGCAGCAACACAATGGGATGGCGTCTGAGAACCCGTGTATTATGCTCCAGCGAGAGCCACTCGTTCTCCGACAGATGGTCCGAATAGACCGGTATGACGACCTTGACACGTTTCATGGTTCAGACTCCTCGTTCGATCCAGTTTGCGACCGCTCCGGCAATCCGTTCACCGTCGAGTGCCGCCGAGATGATCCCGCCGGCATACCCGGCCCCCTCGCCCGCCGGAAATAATCCCTCGACCTCGGGGTGCATCAGCGTCGCGGCATCACGCGGGATCCGGACAGGTGTCGAAGTCCGGGATTCGACGCCGACTACGACGGCCTCATTCGTCACATATCCCCGCATCCGACCTCCGAAGGTCGTCAGCCCCTGGCGCAGACCTCGGGCAATAAAGTCGGGCATCCAGCGGTCGAGCCGCGAAGGGATGATTCCGGGAATATAGGAGGTTGCAGGCAGCGAAGAGCTCGCACGCCCTGCCACAAAATCGGCAACCCGTTGTGCAGGAGCGATCTGATGCTCTCCGCCCTCACGCCGGGCCGCCTCTTCGAATTGTTGTTGGAACTTCAGTCCGGCCAGTTCACCCCATACGCCGCGCAGATGCTCGAAATCCGACAGGCGGACTTCGGTAACCAGTCCGGAGTTGGCATAGGGCGACGTGCGGCCGCTGGGCGACATGCCGTTGACCACCGACTGCGCGGCATCGGTCATGGCCGGCACAATGAAGCCCCCCGGGCACATGCAGAACGAATAGACCCCTCGCCCCGCCTCCTGGCTCACCAGCGAATAGGAGGCTGCAGGGAGGTATTCGTCACGGGTCTCGCAATGGTACTGGATCGAGTCGATCAGCGCCTGGGGGTGTTCAATGCGTACGCCCATGGCGAAGGCTTTGGCCTCCAGGCGCACTCCCCGGCGGTACAACAGTTCGTAGATGTCGCGGGCCGAATGTCCCGTAGCCAGCACGACGCCAGCTCCCTCGATCAATTCGTCTCCACACCAGACACCCCGGATGCGGCCGCGGGTAACCTTCAGGTCGGTCACGCGGCTCTCAAAGCGGAAAACACCCCCGGCATCGAGAATCGTCTGCCGGATATTCTGCATGATGCGCGGCAGTTTGTCGGTCCCGATATGGGGGTGTGCCTCGAAGAGGATTTCAGGCGTAGCCCCGTGGAAGACCAGGGTTTGCAGCGCCTTGTTATAGTCTCCGCGTTTTTTGCTGCGGGTGAAGAGTTTGCCGTCGGAGAAGGTCCCGGCTCCGCCCTCCCCGAACGCATAGTTCGAATCGGGATTGACCGCTCCGTTGCGGTTGATCTGCGCAATGTCGCGCTTACGGGCCGATACGTCGCGCCCACGTTCGAGAATGACGGGTTTCAGACCCAGTTCAATGAGGCGCAGCGCCGCAAACAACCCCGCCGGTCCCGATCCCACGATAATCACTTCGGTGCGTCCGGCAACCGACGGATAATCGAAATGGACAGGATCGGGTTGCGGCTCCCGGTCGACGTAGACTTCGAGCGAAAGGTTGACCTTGATCTGCCGCTGCCGGGCGTCGATGGATCGTTTCACGACCCGGACAAGCGCAATTTCGTCCTCGCGGATACCCATACGGCGTGCAACCTGCGCAGTATAAAACTTCGCATCGGCAGCCTGTCGGGGCGAAAGGACGAGCGTAACGAGCTGGGGCATTTGACAAAAATTACCCACAAAAGTAACCAAAAAAGCTGGATAAATCGGATTTCGGGATTGTGAATTGTGAATTTTTATCTACCTTTGTCTAACTGATGCGGATATGGTGTAATTGGTAGCCACGTCAGACTTAGGATCTGATGCCTTACGGCGTGGGGGTTCGAGTCCCTT
>CALUIG010000099.1 GCA_944320625.1 uncultured Alistipes sp. | reverse complement strand
TTGGACTCCTCGGCGGTCGAGAATCCGGCATACTGGCGGATGGTCCACGGACGCATCACGTACATCGTCGAATAGGGTCCGCGGAGGAACGGAGCGATACCTGCGGCGTAGTTCAGGTGCTCCATGCCTTCGAGGTCTTCGGCCGTATAGGTTCCCTTGACGGGAATACGCTCGGCCGTGAGCCACGGTTCCACCTGCCCGCAGCCCTTCGAGGCGCAGCAGCTCTTCTGCTGCCCGTCTCCTTCGTATCTGAGTTCTGAAAATTTGGCTCTCATGATCTTTGTGCGTAAAGTTCATTCGGGCATCGGCTCACTTCGGACGAATCGTCGCTCGGATGAGCCTCCAGCCCATAAAAAGCACCCGGGTGCTTAGATTCCCATCTCTTTAAGGTAAAACTTCAGGGTTTCGAGGACGTTGGACTTCACGTTGATGAAGTTCGTGATGCCCTGTGCCTCCAGTTCGGGCGTGCAGGCCGGGGCACCGGCAACCACGAGGATCGCCTTACCGCCGAGCAGCTCCTTGACCTTCGGGGCCACCTCTGCGTAGTCGTCGTCCGAAGCGCAGACCACAACGATTTCGGCCTTGGATTCGAGTGCGGCCTTGACGCCCTCCTCGACCGACTTGAAGAAGGTGTTGTCCTGGACGCGGATTCCGGCGCAGGCGAAGAAGTTGCACGAGAACTGGGCGCGGGCACGTGCCATGGCGAGGCTTCCGCAGGTGAGCATGAAGGCCTTGGGCTGCTTGCCCGAGCGGTCAACGTGCAGGCGCATTGCCTCGAAGGCCATGGCACCGCGATAGGGAGCCAGCGTATTGCCTTCGGCCGTCTTGCGCGTTACGGCCTCTTCGGAGATCTCCTGTCCGGCGACCTCCGTGAAGTTGGGGTACTGGTTGGCGCCCAGCAGGATCTGACGGCGCGTAGCGATGGCCTTGTCCTTGGCGGCGGCCGATGCCTCGATGCGCTCCTTGATCCATCCGGCCTTGTAGGCTGCGGTGTAGCCGCCCTTCTCCTCGATTTCGAGGAAGAGTTTCCAGGCTTCGGCGGCAATCGACTGGGTGAGGTTCTCGACGTAGTACGAACCGCCGGCGGGGTCTACCACCTGGTCGAAGTGCGACTCATGCTTGAGGAGCAGTTCGACGTTGCGGGCGATGCGTTTGGAGAACTCCGTGGGGGATTCGAATGCGGCGTCGAAGGGCGTGACCTCCAGCGAGTGTACGCCGCCGATGGCTGCGGACATGGCTTCGGTCGTACCGCGGAGCATGTTCACATAGGGATCGTAAACGGTCTGGTTCCAGTCGGCCGTCCGGGCGTGGATCATCATCTTGCCCGCGCACTCCTTTTCGGGGTTGTAGGCCTTGACGATATTGGCCCAGAGCATGCGTGCGGCGCGGAACTTGGCGATTTCCAGGAAGTAGTTCGACGTGACGGCGAACGAGAAGCGCAGTTTTCGGGCGGCGATGTTGGCGCTCAGTCCGGCATCGGTCAGACGGGCCATGTAGTCGTTTCCGGCGGCCAGGGCGAAAGCGAGCTCCTCGACGATCGTCGATCCGGCATTGGCGAAAATACCTGCCGAGACGGTGACGATGCGGATGTGTTTGTACTCGCGGGTGCGCTCGATGAGCGAGGAGATCTTTGCGAAGCACTTTTCACCGTTGGGCGAGCAGAAATCCCCCTTCTGTGAGAGTCCCTTGACAATGGGGTCGATTGCGAAGGCCACGTGAGCTTCGGAGGCGTTTCCCTCCTTTTCGAGCTTGTCAATGACCAGTTCGGCGATGCGTCCCGTGTGGGCGCCGCAGAAGGTCAGTTCGACGGCCGGGATGTGGATCTCGGCGAGCAGCTGATCGAGGTCTGCGGCGGAGAACTCCTCCTTGGCGATGGAGAATCCCAGGGAGTCGACGCCCGAATTGAGGAGTTTGAGAGCCTCGGCATTGGCCTCCTTGGGGCATTTGACCTCGATGGTCTGATGCACGCGCCAGCGGTTGTGCGAGCGCGTACCTCTCACATAGGGGAACTCGCCAGCCTGCGAGCCCAGGAACCGGATGCCTTCGAGGTTTTCGGCACGGTAGTAGGGGCGGACGTTGAAGCCTTCGCCCGTGCGCCATACCAGTTTTCGCTCGTAATCGGCACCTTTCAGGTCGGCTGTGATCACCTCTTCCCACTTTTCGGTCGGGACCGGCGGGAATTCGGTGAACAGCTTTTCATGTTTGGTATTTGCCATAACTATTTAGAGATTAGTATGAGTGTTCCAACCCGTAGTTTCGAAATTGCACGTAAAGGTACGAAATAATTGGCGAATTGTAACAAGAAATTGTTAACAAAATAACAAAACTCGATCTTTGCCGCCGGAAAACCTGTGCTATGCGGAATCCTTCCGGGAGCACCCGATTCTTATGCTTTGCGATATTATGGACTAATTTTGTTCTTAATGACCTCTAAAATCTGAAAATTCAAAAATTGCTGTTTTCGGGATTTTGCTGAAAAAATGGGGTAGTTTTTCGAAAAATGACCTGAAAAATCGAGGTTTCGGTGAAAAAATGGGCCTGTTTTCGGGGATTTGGCTGTAAAAAATCACCATTTTCCCGAAAAAATGTTTTTTTGAGAAAACAACGAAATGGAATTCTTTTTACATTTGCATCCGGAATGAGATTCATACCGTCCCGGGGGAAACCAGGGTTAGTTTGAGCCGGCGACTCCTGCCGCGAGGCAGCGGTCCGGCGATGTTCCAGGTTAGGTTTTAGTTTGCAATTGTTCGGCTTTTCCCCGGGCGGTTTTTTTCGGAACCCCTATTTTTAAAAAAAGGTATATATGTCATCATTGCTCAGATTCAAGATGGTCGATGCGGCGATCAACCACACCGCCGTGGAGGTGAATGCCCCGGAAGGGCGTCCCTCGGACTATTTCGGTGAGAAGGTCTTCGGACGCGCCGCCATGCGCAAGTATCTCGACAAGCGGACCTATGCCGCGCTGCTCGACACGATGGAGAACCGCACGCCGCTGACGCGCGAAGTGGCGGACAGCATCGCCGCGGGAATGCGGCAGTGGGCCCTGGAACACGGTGCCGACCACTATACGCACTGGTTCCAGCCGCTGACGGGCGGTACGGCCGAGAAGCACGACGCCTTTGCCGAACCCGACGGTCATGGCGGTGTCCTGGAGGAGTTTTCTGGAAAGCTGCTCGTGCAGCAGGAGCCCGACGCTTCGTCGTTCCCCAACGGCGGAATCCGCAACACGTTCGAGGCTCGCGGCTATTCGGCCTGGGACCCCACCTCGCCGGCCTTCATCGTCGACACGACGCTCTGTATTCCGACCGTCTTCATCGCCTATACGGGTGAGGCGCTCGACTATAAGGTGCCTTTGCTGCGCTCCCTTACGGCCGTAGGGACTGCTGCCGCGGAGGTGTGCCACTATTTTGACAAGAATGTCGAGAAGGTCTTCTCCTATTTGGGCTGGGAGCAGGAGTATTTTCTCGTGGATGAGAGCCTTTGGGCCGTTCGTCCGGACCTGATGCTCACGGGCCGCACGCTTATGGGCCATGAATCTGCGAAGAATCAGCAGCTGGAGGACCACTACTTCGGAGCGATTCCGGCCCGTGTGATGGCCTTCATGAAGGATCTCGAATACGAGTGCCTGAAGTTGGGCATTCCGGTCAAGACCCGCCACAACGAGGTGGCTCCGAACCAGTTCGAACTGGCTCCGGTCTACGAGGAGGCCAACCTGGCCAACGACCACAACCAGTTGCTGATGACCATCATGGACAAGATTGCCCGCCGCCATCAGTTCCGGGTTCTGCTGCACGAGAAGCCCTTCAAGGGGATCAACGGCTCGGGCAAGCACAACAACTGGTCGCTCGGAACGGATACGGGCGTAAACCTGCTGGGCCCGGGCAAGACGGCAGCGGAGAACCTGCAGTTCATCACCTTCCTGGTGAATGCCATTTCGGCGGTCTACAAGCACAACGGGCTTTTGAAGGCGTCGATCATGAGCGCCACGAACGCACACCGTCTGGGCGCCAACGAGGCACCTCCGGCCATCATTTCGACCTTCCTCGGCACGCAGGTTTCGGCCGTGCTGGACAAACTGGCGGCTTCGAAGAGTGACGATGCGATCCGTTTTGATGCGAAGAATGTCTTCAAGATGAGCGGAATTTCGCATATCCCGACGCTGTTGCTGGACAATACGGACCGGAACCGGACTTCGCCGTTTGCCTTTACGGGCAACCGTTTCGAGTTCCGGGCCGTCGGGTCGTCGGACAACTGCGCCGAGGCGATGATCGTGCTCAATACGGCGATGGCCTATGAACTGACGGAGTTCAAGAAGAAGGTGGATGCGAAGATCGAGGCCGGGATGAAGAAGGAGAAGGCGATCTACGAGGTGCTGAAGCAGATGATCAAGGCCTGCAAGGCGATCCGTTTCGACGGCAACGGCTACTCGGAGGAGTGGAAGGAGGAGGCCCAGCGCCGGGGTCTGGACTGTGAGACCTCCACGCCGCTGGTTTTCGACCGTTATCTGGATCCGGAGAGTCTGAAGATGTTCGGCGAAATGGGCGTCTTCTCGAAGGTCGAGGTGGAGGCCCGCACGGAGGTGAAGTGGGAGACCTATACGAAGAAGATTCAGATCGAGGGTCGCGTCCTGGGCGATCTGGCGATGAACCACATCGTGCCGATTGCATCGAAATACGAGGCGGAACTGTTGGATAAGGTCTACAAGATGTCGCAGATTCCGGGTTTGAATGCCGATCCGGATATCCGGCTTATCAAGCGGATCCAGGACCATACGGCGGAGATCCAGCGTCTGACGGCCGAGATGATCGATGCGCGCAAGGTGGCCAACCGGATCGAGGATCAGCGTGAAAAGGCCATTGCCTATCACGATACGGTAGCGGTCTATTTCGATCAGATCCGCCGCCATATCGACAAGTTGGAGGAGATCGTCGACGACCAGATCTGGCCGTTGCCGAAATACCGGGAGTTGCTGTTTTTGCGCTGATTCCGGTTTGCGGAAGAGTTCCGGCCGTCCGAATCAATCGGGCGGCCGGATTTTTTGTGGACAGGGCATTGGGTGGCGAATCAGCACGTCGGTGCAGGCCGGCACTTCGGCGCAGCCCGGCATTTCGGTGCAGTCCGGGCCTTGGGCGGGTTTGGCATTTCGGCACAGTCCGGGCCTTCGGCGCGTTTGGTTCTTTGGCGCTGCAAATCGGTTCTTCGGGTGCCCGACTCTCCGGTACTGATCGGCTCCCCCTCTCGCACAAATAGGGGAAGACCTTCCTGCCACCGCCACCACCCAAAAAACGGGGAGGACCGTATTCCGATCCTCCCCGCAGTTCCGGTTGTTTCCGGGACTATTCCTCGTCGCGGTACATGTGCTCGACGTAAATGGCGTGCTGCATCGCCTCTCGCTTTGCCACCGAAGGCTTGGTGAAGTACTGGCGGCGGCGGAGCTCCTTCAGAACGCCCGTGCGCTCGTATTTACGTTTGAACTTCTTCAGGGCGCGTTCGATGTTTTCGCCCTCTTTTACCGGCATGATAATCATGGTATTCTGTGTTTTTTTGTTTATTGTATGCGTTGTTTGTTTCTGAATGGTATCTGCGGGAGGCCGCATCTCCGATGCTCCGATCCCTGGGGCGTGTCTACTCGAGGGTTGTTCCGCTCTCGGACCCGAATTCCAGATAGGGAGCCAGCCTTGCTGCCTCCTCGCGGGTCAATATGTCCTGATCGATCAATTCTTGAGCGGTACTCCAACCTCCTTTCAACTGTCTTTGTCTGAGTAGTTTCCTCAGCGTTCGGGGCGACATGTAGGGATGACTCCCCAACGCTTTCGGGCTTGCAAAGTTAATATCAATTTTCCGAATTTTGCAACTGTCGCAGTAAATTTGTTTCAAAATTTTTTCGTAATTGCTCTCGGTGACTCCCGGAACCTCTGCGAGTTGCTCGACGCGGACGAATCCGCCGAGGCGTTCGCGGTAGTTGAGAATCGTCACGACGGTCTTTTCACCTATACCATATACGGAGCGCAGCGTTGCTGAGTCGGCGGAGTTGATCTCGATGGGTTGCTCGGTGGGATGGGGCTTGCGTTCGGGGAAGATGACGTAGGGTTTCAGCGCTTTGGCCAGTGAGTCGGTGATCAGGTAGCAGGAACTGAATTTCTCGAAATCATAGACCTTGTTCTTCTCGCGCCAGCGGATAAACCATTCGGCCTGCTTTTGGGTCAGGGCGCCGATGGCCTGCAGGTAACGGGCCGTTACGGTGTCGATGCGGAAGGGTTGTGCGGGCAGCGGATCGGTGATGATGCGGCCGCTGCGGTACTCGCGTGGAGCGATGGCGTATTTGCGGCCGATTCGGATCCAGGGTTCGAGCTTCCGGTAGAGCGAGTCGCTGATGGCGTAGCAGAGGGTCAACTCTTCGGGAATGCGGAAGACCTTCCCTCCGGCGCGGTATTTCAACAGGTTTACGGCTTCGTACTTCGAGAGCCCCAGTTGCCGCAACTCGTCGAATGTCGCGGTATTCGGATCGAAGGGCCGCATGACGATGCTGTCGGCGGGGAGGCTTTGTTCGAATTCCTGTTCAACCTGTCGGGCGGCCTCCGGATCGGCCTTCGGTTCTGCCAACAGGAGCATGGCAATCAACACTCCGGCTATCGGCAGGAAGATCGCCACGGCACGGATTTCACGTTCGGAAAAGAGTCTGGCCATTTTTTTCGGGTGTTATTTGTTTGCATGTTCGATAGCCCGCTTGACCGATCCCCAGCGGAGCAGGGCTTCACGGGCTTTCTCCTCGGGGAGACCGGTACTTTGTGCGACCATGCGGGTTCCGCGGGCGATGAGTTTGTCGTTGGTAAGTTGCATGTGGACCATGCGGTTTCCCTCGACGCGTCCCAGACGGATCATCACCGTCGTCGACAACATGTTGAGCATCAATTTCTGGGCCGTTCCGGCCTTCATGCGCGTGGATCCGGTCACGAATTCGGGTCCCACGACGGCTTCGAGGGCGTATTCTGCGGCTGCGGCTGCGGGCGACCCGGGGTTGCAGACCACGGCGGCGGTGAGGAGTCCTTCCCGGCGGGCCTGCTCTATTCCGCCGATGACATAGGGTGTGGTTCCCGAGGCTGCGATGCCCACCAGGGTGTCATCGGAGGTGGGGTGGTAGGGTGCCAGGTCGCGCCAGGCTCCTTGCGTGTCGTCCTCGGCGTGCTCCACGGCGCGGCGGAGGGCGCCGTCGCCCCCGGCGATCAGTCCGATTACCCGGTCGAACGGCACGCCGAAGGTCGGAGGAAGCTCCGAGGCATCTGTCACCCCGAGGCGTCCGCTCGTCCCGGCTCCGATGTAGAAGAGCCTGCCGCCGTGCCGCATGCGTTCGACGATGCGCTCGACCAGCTGTTCCATGACGGGAATGACTTTCCGTACGGCCTCATGCACCCGGGCATCCTCGCGGTTGATCCCCACGAGGATGTCGTGGACCGACATCTCCTGCAGGTTATCGTATTCCGAGTTCTGTTCGGTGATCCTGTTCTCCATGGTGGTATGCGACAAGCCCTTCTGCGGGCGATTCGACAAT
>CALUIG010000098.1 GCA_944320625.1 uncultured Alistipes sp. | reverse complement strand
ATCCTCTCCTATACGTCGGCGGCGTGCGACGCGCGGATGGCCGGGGCGATGATCCCCGTGATGAGCAACTCGGGAAGCGGCAACCAGGGCATCGCCGCGACGCTTCCGGTGGTGGTCTATGCCGAAGAGACCGGAGCTACGGAGGAGCAGACGATCCGGGCCTTGACGCTGAGTCACCTGACGGTTGTCTACATCAAGCAGAGCCTCGGGCGCCTGTCGGCCCTTTGCGGATGTGTGGTGGCGGCCACGGGATCGAGTTGCGGCATCACCTACCTGATGGGCGGCGGCTACGACCAGGCTGCCGCCGCGGTGAAGAACATGATCGCCAACCTCACGGGCATGATCTGCGACGGCGCGAAGCCGAGCTGTGCGATGAAGCTCACGAGCGGCGTCTCGACGGCCGTGCTGTCGGCGATGATGGCCATGGACGGGCGTTGCGTGAGCCCCGTGGAGGGGATCATCGAAGAGGACGTGGACAAGTGTATCCACAACCTGACGGCCATCGGGCGCGACGGCATGAACGAAACCGACCGTCTGGTGCTCGACATCATGACACACAAGGATTGAGGTCGCCGCGACCGGGCATCGCCCGGCCTCTGGACGTTGTCCGCGCCCTCCATGCTCTTCCTTGCAAATTCAAAAACACCCCGCCGACGATGCGCGTCGGCGGGGTGTTTTTGCTGTCAGCCCCTCCTTTCCCGGAGAGGTTACTTCTGGAAGATGGTCTTCACGATGATGTTCGTGGCACCCTGGTGACGTGTGGTGTAGTCCTTGGCGATACGGCTGGTCTTCAGGAGGAACTCCTCGTTGTCCCGCAGGGGGATGAACCAGTTGCGCAGCTCCTCGTAGTCCGCGACGGCGCGTGCGGCACCGAGCGTGACGAGGTCCCGGGCCTCCTTGAACTTTTCGTAATTCGGACCGAAGGCAATCGGAAGTCCGAATGTTGCGGCTTCGAGCGTGTTGTGGATACCGACGCCGAAACCTCCGCCGATATAGCTCCACGTCGCGTATCCGTAGACCGAAGAGAGCAGTCCGACCGTATCGAGGATCAGGAGCTGACGGGTTCCGTATCCGGTGCGGGAGGTACATTGCGTATAACGCAGGGCCCCTCCGTGCGTCTCTTCGATGAGCCGGGAGATCCGCGCCTCGTCCATTTCGTGCGGGGCGATGAGAAACTTGACTCCGGGGTTGTCGTTCATCAGCCGGATGAGCAGTTCTTCGTCGGGACCCCAGGTCGAACCGGCCACGAACAGACGGTCGTCCCCCTTGAATCGCTCCACGATGTCGACGTGTTTGGCTGCGCGGGCGATCTCGGCCACCCGGTCGAACCGGGTGTCTCCGGCCACCAGCACGTTGTCGAATCCGAGCGAGGCAAGGAGTTTCTTCGACTCCTCGTTCTGGACGAACATCACGTCGAAGGACTCCAGCGCCTGCCTCCACATTCCGCCGTAGGGTCGGAAGAAGACCGAATTGCGCCGGAAGATGGCCGACACGACATAGGTCCGGATCTTGCGGCGGCGGAGTTCGCGCAGGAGGTTGAGCCAGTATTCGTATTTGACGAAGATGGCGATTTCGGGATGGGCGGCTTCGAGGAATCGCCGGGCATTTCGCGGGGTGTCGATGGGCAGATAGAAGATGTAGTCGGCGCCCTTGTAGTCCTTGCGGATCTCGTAGCCCGAGGGGGAGAAGAAGGTCAGCAGGATCTTGTATTCGGGGTGAGACTTGCGGATCTGTTCGAGGATGGGCCGTCCCTGCTCGAACTCTCCGAGGGAAGCGACGTGTATCCAGACGATGCGGGCTTCGGGGTCGATGGTCTCCCTCATGCGTCGGAAGAGATCCTTGCGTCCTTCGAGCCAGAGCCGGGCCTTCCGGTGGCGCGGAGCCACGAGTCGGATGATCCAGACATAGAGCAACAGACCGAAATTATAGAACCACATGGGCAATCTACGGTGTTGAATTTTTCCAGTTAATTGTGTTTAACCTGTCCCCCCCCCTCTCCGGAATGGCTCCGGGAGCCGTTCAGTCCGACAAAGATAGCATAATTTGTCGGAACTGCAAAATTACCAGTTGTATTCCAGGGCGTTTTCGATCAGCTCCACACGGGGAGTCCCGTTGTCGGAAATCACGACGGCGGCCACGTCGAACTGGACCTCTCCGGTCCATCCCGTTGTTCGGATGTAGCAGGCGGCCGCGCGTGTCAGGGCCCGGAACTTGCGCCGTGTGGCGGCGGCCTCGGGGGGCGTCAGCGACCCGGCACGCCGGGTCTTTACCTCCACGATGTGCAGGATTTCGCCGTCCGAGGCCACCAGGTCCAGTTCGTCGTGTCCCTGGCGCCAGTTCTGCGCCAGGATCGCGTATCCTTTGGCCCGGAGGTATTCGGCCGCGGCGGACTCTCCCGCATGTCCCGTTTCGGAGGTGGTCATCAGTGGAGGATTCGTTGGATGGTATTGGCCCGGTCCATGGCACTCTTCAGCCCTTCGGCGTCGTCGCGTTCGAGCATCTTGCGCAGGATCTGCAACTGGTGGATGTGCTCGCGCAGAACGTCCAGCACGTTGTATTTGTTTCGCAGCAGAATCGGTACCCACGTGGCTGCGGAACTCTTTGCCAGCCGCACCGTGCTTTCGAAACCGCCTCCCGCCAGGTCGAAGATGTGACGCTCCTCGCGCTCCTTTTCAAGGACGGTGAGGGCCAGGGCGAACGACGTGACGTGGGAGATGTGCGAGACGTAGGCGGTGTGGAGGTCGTGCTCCTCGGGGTCCATGTAGACGGCCGGGCAGCCCAGCGTGCGGAAGATCCGCTCCACGGTGTGCAGGGCGTCGCGGTCACTGTGGACCGAGTCGCAGAATACGACGTTGCGTCCCGAGAAGGCACCGCGCTGGGCGGCCTTCGGACCGCTGTACTCCGTACCCCACATCGGGTGCACGGCCACGAAGCGTCCGCGGCGTGCGTGCATCGAGATCACCTCGCAGAGTTCGCTCTTGATCGAGCCCATGTCGATGACGACCTGTCGGTCGTTGACGCGGTTGAGGGCCTTGACGGCCAGCAGCGGGATGGTGTCCACGGGGGTGGCCAGCACAATGAGATCGGCTTCGGCGACTCCCTCTTCGAATCGGACGATGCGGTCGGCCAGTCCCAGGCGCAGGGCCTCGGCAGCGTGTTCCTCGGAGTTTTCGACCCCGAGGATTTCGTCGGTCAGCTCGTGGTCGCGCAAAGCCAGGGCGAACGAGCCTCCGATCAGACCCAGTCCGACGATCAGTGTTTTCATGAATGGTCGAATTTAAGGCTTGTCAGCGGTATCCGCAATCCGTTTCCTGCCGGTTCGGTTTGCCGGGGCGAGCTTTGCTGCGGGCCTCTTTTTTGGTCGGGGTTGCCGGCCTGCGTCCGCAGGAGGAGCTACGCCCTCCCCTCGGAAGGAGCGCTGAAACGGTCGGATACCTATATTTATAATAAAAACGAGAGGTCCTCTCCGGGCTGCACCTCGAAGGTTTCGACTCCTTTTTTGAAGATGCGCATCGGGCGGTTTCCGATCAATTCCATCCGGTCGTTGTCATAGCGGAGCATGCACCCCTCGCGCAGTCCGACGACCCAGCGCCGGGGATTGGCCTCGATGAACTCCAGGATCCGTTGTTCGCGGGTCTCTCCGGCATGTCCTGCGGGATTTGCATCGAGGTAGTGGGGGTTGATCTGGAACTTCACGGCACCGATGGCCCGGAACGATTCGGGTTCGACGATCGGCATGTCGTTTGTGGTCGAGATCGTCGGGCAGCAGACGTTGCTTCCGGCCGACCATCCGACGTAGGGGGTTCCGGCCTTGATTTTCCGCAGGATAGCCTGCATGAGGCCCTGCTGCTGCATTTTCCGGGCCAGGGCGAAGGTATTCCCGCCGCCCACGCAGATGGCTTCGGCGTGTCGGATGAGTTCTGCGGGGTTCTTGGCGCGGTGGACGGAGCGGACGCGGATGCCGAGTTCGGAGAAGCGGTCCTGGACCTTGCGTTCGTACTCGGCGTAGGAGAAGGTCACGGCGGCATAGGGAACGAAGACGATCTCGCGGATTCCGGAGAGGAAGCGGCCGATTTCGGGCATCGGATACCGGAGGTATTCCTCGCCGGCATTGGTTGAATTCGAGATCAGGAGTAATTTCATAAACGGGTGGTTTTAAATATGTTATAGGAAATTTTGTGCTAAATGTCGAAAAAAATTGTGAATAAAAAATCGCTCTGTTTTGTCAAAAGTAATAAAAAAAGTGTTACTTTTGCGCAAAATTACCCTGGAAATGTACTGAACTGTTTCCAAATAATTGTTTAACTAAAAACTTAAGATTATGTCAGAAGTTCAATCAAAAGTTGTCGAGATTATCGTTGACAAACTGGGTGTCAAGGAGTCGGAGGTAGTTCCCGAAGCCAGCTTCACCAACCACCTGGGCGCAGACTCGCTCGACACCGTAGAGTTGATCATGGAGTTCGAGAAGGCTTTCGATATCCAGATCCCGGATGAGGACGCTGAGAAGATCGCTACCGTAGGTGACGCCATCAAGTACATCGAGGAGCACAAGAAATAATTTAAAGGGAGTTTTTTGTTCACGGCAATAAGTCTTGAATTTATGACGGAAAGAAGAGTAGTCGTTACGGGCATCGGTACGATCAACCCGCTCGGTAATAATATTGAAGAATATTTTTCGAATCTGGAGAAGGGAGTCAGCGGTGCCGCACCCATTACTCATTTCGATGCGGAGAAATTTAAGACCAAATTCGCCTGTGAAGTAAAAAATTACGACCCGGCACAGTATTTCGACCGCAAGGAGGTCCGCAAGTACGACCTCTTCACGCAGTATGCCCTGATTGCCGCCACGCAGGCCGTGGAGGATTCGGCCCTCGATCTCGAGAAGGTCGACAAGGAGCAGGTCGGAGTGATCTGGAGTTCGGGTATCGGAGGACTCAAATCGTTCTTCGACGAGTGTCTGGGCTATGCCGCAGGGGATGGAACCCCGCGGTTTAGCCCGTTCTTTATTCCCCGCATGATCGCCGACATCGCTGCGGGCTTCATCTCCATGAAGTACGGATTCATGGGCCCGAACTACTGTACGGTCTCGGCCTGCGCCTCGTCGAACCACGGCATGATCGCCGCCTTCGAGGCCATCCGCTATGGGAAGGCCGACGTCATGGTGACGGGCGGTTCGGAAGCCGCGGTCAACGAACCGGCCGTAGGCGGATTCAACTCCATGCAGGCCCTCTCGACCCGCAACGACGATCCGCAGCACGCTTCGCGTCCGTTTGACGTGAACCGCGACGGATTCGTGATCGGCGAGGGCGCCGGAGCCCTGGTGCTCGAGGAGTACGAACACGCCAAGGCCCGAGGCGCGAAGATCTATTGCGAGATCATCGGAGGCGGGGCTTCGGCCGATGCCTACCACTTCACGGCTCCCCATCCCGAAGGAAAGGGAGCTATCAAGGCCATGCGCGATGCCATCAAGGATGCCGGAATCCGCCCGGAAGACATCGACTACGTGAATGTTCACGGAACGTCGACCCCCGCCGGAGACCTTCCGGAATTGAAGGCTGTGGCCGAAGTGCTGGGTGACCACGTCTACGATGTCAATATCTCCTCGACGAAGTCCATGACGGGTCACCTGCTGGGAGCCGCCGGTGCCGTTGAGGCTCTGGCCTGCATCTTCGCCATGACCCACGGTGTCGTGCCTCCGACGATCAACTGCGAGACACTCGATCCGGCGATCGACCCGAAACTGAACCTCACGCTCAATACCGCTCAGAAACGCGACGTGAAGTGTGCCCTGAGCAACACGTTCGGATTCGGCGGTCACAACTCGACGGTGATTTTCCGCAAACTCTGAGTCCGTTAACGTCCGAACCGTGATTGATTTTCTTTTGCGTCCGCTGCGGCGGAATTTCGGACGCGACCGGGCGTATTACAGAATCGTCGACGATCTGTTCGGGTTCATTCCGCACAACGTCGAACTCTACAAGCTGGCTTTGATTCACAAGTCAGCTTCTTTGGTTTTGGAGGATGGCCGCGCCATCAATAACGAACGCCTCGAATACCTGGGCGATGCCGTGATCGAGGCCGTCACCTCCGACTACCTTTTCATCGAATACCCCGACCGGGACGAGGGCTTCATGACGCAACTGCGGTCGAAAATCGTCTCGCGGCAGTCGCTCAATGCCTTGGCCGTGCACCTTGGACTTGACCGCCATGTGATTTCGAACGGCGGAGCCGGAATAACCCAGAAACATATCTACGGCGACGCTTTCGAGGCCATGATGGGGGCCATCTACCTGGATCAGGGTTATGATTTTGTCAACCGGCTGCTGATCAACCGGATCTACTATCGTTATCTGGATCTGGAGGAGTTGACCGAATCGGAGACGGACTTCAAGAGCCGCCTGATCGAGTGGTGCCAGAAGAACCACCATCGGGTGCATTTCCGCACGGAGACCGAGAAGGGTTCGGCGGCCAACCATCCGGTTTTTTACAGCACGGTGCTGATCGATGACATGGAGGTCGGCCACGGGGCCGGGGATTCGAAGAAAGAGGCTGAGCAGCGGGCTGCCTTTTCCGTTTCGCAGTACATGACGGACGAGCAGTGTGCCTCGTTGCTGGACAAGGTTGACCGCCTGTCCCGCTGACCGGGGCTGGAATCCCGGGGGGGACTGAAGAGCCGGGTCCGAATACCGAAGGGGGCGCCGGATTCCTGAGGGAGGCTGAAGACCCGGGTCCGAATACCGAAGGGGGCGTCGGATTCCTGGGGGGCTGAAGAACCAGTGCCGAATATCGGAGGGGCCGTAATCCCGGGGGAGGCTGAAGAATCGGGCCCGAATACCGGGGGGCTACCGGAATCCCGGAGGGGTCTGAAGGGCCGGACGGATGGCGGGCATCCGGAAAAAAACCGAAAATCACCGGACAATCAATCATGCAGGAAATACGCAACAAAATGACCTCTCGGGGCGTCGAATCACTCGACGACCGGGAGTTGTTGTCGTTGCTGATCGAGGATGAACAGTTGGCCGAGACTTTGCTGTCGGCCTATGGCGGATCGTTGTCCCGCCTTGCTTCGGAAGTAGAGGCCCGTTTGCGGATGGTTGGGGGATTGGGATTGAAGCGGGCCCGGATGTTGCTGTTGGCGGCGGAATTCGGTCGTCGGGTAGCGGAATCGGGAGGCGGGGATTCGGAATTCATTGCAACGAGTGATGATGTGGTTCGTCTGTTTCGTCCGCAGTTGGAGCGTTTGTCCCACGAGGAGTGCTGGGTGATCTACCTCACGGCATCGAATCGTGTTATCGAACGGCAGCGGGTGAGTCAGGGGGGTGTGACGGGTACGGTGGTTGATCATCGGTTGATTATCAAGCGAGCATTGGAGTTGCTGGCCACACAGTTGATTTTGATTCATAATCATCCTTCTGGGACGCCGGAGGCGAGTGTTCAGGACAAGTCTTTGACAGAGCGGGTATCACGAGCCGCGGCGTTATTCGACATTCGGTTATTGGATCACCTCATCATAGCACGGGAGGGGGATTATTCGTTTCGGCGAGCGGGTTTGATCGGATAGTCTTTGCATTTTGTAAGCAGCGATCGTCGGGAGCGCAGAACCGG
>CALUIG010000097.1 GCA_944320625.1 uncultured Alistipes sp. | reverse complement strand
GAGAACTACTCCACGGACCGCATCGACCTGCACCGTCCCTACGTCGATTCGATCGTCCTCGTCTCGTCGAAGGGTGAGCCCATGCGTCGTGAACCCGACCTGATTGATGTCTGGTTCGATTCCGGAGCCATGCCCTACGCCCAGGTCCACTACCCGTTCGAAAACAGGGAGAAGTTCGGTGAGGTCTATCCCGCCGACTTCATCGCCGAGGGTGTCGACCAGACCCGCGGATGGTTCTTCACGCTGCACGCCATCGCCTCGATGCTGTTCGATTCGGTGGCATTCAAGAACATCATCTCGAACGGCCTGGTGCTTGACAAGAACGGAAACAAGATGTCCAAGCGGCTGGGAAATGCCGTCGATCCCTTCGAGGTGCTCGACACCTACGGACCCGACGCAACCCGCTGGTACATGATCTCCAACTCCCAGCCCTGGGACAACCTCAAGTTCGACCGCGACGGCGTCGACGAGGTGCGACGCAAGTTCTTCGGGACGCTCTACAACACCTATTCGTTCTTCGCGCTTTACGCTAACGTCGACGGCTTCACCGGCCGGGAGCCCGAGGTACCGATGGAGAAACGTCCCGAAATCGACCGCTGGATCATCTCCCTGCTCAATACGCTCATCAAGGAGGTGACCGAATCGCTCGAAGGCTACGACCCGACGCCTGCGGCCCGAGCCATCCAGGAGTTCGTCTGCGAAAACCTCTCGAACTGGTACGTCCGACTCAACCGCAAGCGTTTCTGGGGCGGAGGCATGTCCGAAGACAAACTCGCGGCCTATCAGACGCTCTACACCTGTCTGGAGACCGTGGCGATGCTCGCCGCACCCTTCGCGCCGTTTATCACCGACCGCATCTTCTGTGACCTGAATGCCGTGAGCGGCCGACACACCGATGAGTCCGTGCACCTCTCGACCTTCCCCAAGGCCGACCTCTCGCTCATCGACAGCAGCCTCGAAGAACGCATGGATCTTGCACAGAAGGTCTCCTCGATGGTTCTGGCCCTGCGCCGCAAGGTCTCGATCAAGGTCCGACAGCCCCTGATGAAGATCCTCATCCCGGTGCTCGACCCCGCCATGGCCGGACAGATCGCAGCCGTGAAGAACCTCATCATGAGCGAGGTGAACGTCAAGGAGGTCGAACTCATCGAAAACACCGCCGGGATCATCACCAAGCGCATCAAGCCCAACTTCAAGACCCTCGGCCCGCGCTACGGAAAACAGATGAAACAGATCGCGGCCCTGGTTGCCGAATTCTCCCAGGAGCGCATCGCTGAGATCGAAACCGCGCCCGAAACCGTGCTCGACATCGCCGGGGAGAAGATCCTCGTGACGCCCGCCGACTTCGAGATCACCTCCGAGGACATGCCCGGATGGCTCGTGGCCTCGGAAGGAAAACTCACCGTGGCTCTCGACATTACCGTCACCGACGAGTTGAAGGCCGAAGGTGTGGCGCGGGAATTGATCAACCGGATCCAGAATATCCGAAAGGATTCCGGATTCGAAGTCACGGACAAGATCCGCGTGGAGATTGAGCGGAAGCCGTTCGTGGCCGACGCCATCGCCCGGTTCGCGGACTACATCGCCTCGCAGACCCTCGCTCGAGAGGTCCGGGAAGCCGAAGTGCCGGCAGGAGCCGTCGTAGTCGACTCCGATGTCGATGATCTGCCTCTGCGGATTGCGGTTACGAAGATTTGAGGCCCGGGACGGGTTCGAGTTTGGAAAGAAAATTTGGTTATATCGGAAATATTATTTAATTTTACCTAAAACCAAATAGAGAGGACTACACTATGGCAGACGAAAGAACCCGGTACAGCGATGCCGAACTCGAAGAGTTCAAGCAGCTTATCCTGAAAAAACTCGAAAACGCGCGTGCGGATTACGAGTTGCTCCGCGCCACGATCACTCACACGGCGGACAACGACACCGAAGATACGTCGCCGACATTCAAGGTGCTGGAAGAAGGTGCGACAACCCTCTCGAAGGAAGAAAGCGGTCGACTCGCGGCTCACCAGATGAAATTCATCCGGAATCTCGAGATGGCGCTCGTTCGCATCGAGAACAAAACCTATGGAATCTGCAAGACAACCGGCAAGTTGATTCCCAAGGAGAGGCTCATGAAGGTACCGCACGCCACCGAGTGCATCGAGGCCAAAGAGGGCCGCAGATAACCCGGGGGGGGGAAAGGAGGGCGAGAGAGAAGGGCGAGAGAAGAGACGAGAGTGGAAAGGAGAGGAGGAGAGAGGAGGAGAGAGGAGGAGAGAGAAGGAGAGAGAAGGAGACGAGAGAAGAGGACGAGAGAAGAGGACGAGAGAAGAGGACGAGAGAGGAAAGGTGAGGAGAAGGGCGTAAGCCACCGGGAAAGACGGATCGGGAAACGACCGGAAATACCACGAAAACGCCAGAAACAAAAACTTCAACCGAAAACCCCGCACCTCAAAAAAAGCCCCGACCCGAACAACCGATCGAAACAACCGGCTGAACCGGAAACGGTTGGCCCTAGCATACGACTCCGTATGCCTTCCATAACGGAGCGGACAGAAACGACGCTCTTCAATGAAAGGTTCACCTCAGGGTGAACCTTTTTCATGCCTCCATAGGCTCACAGAAGCCTTTTTTCATACGTTTTCGCTTTTTTTGCGTTATCTTTGACACATGGTCTTTCGATTCCGCATATCCATCCTGATCCTGACGATGTGCCTTACCGCAATCGCCGCATCCACGCCCGCGGCGAATCCTGTCGCAGGACCCGGAATACAGACCCCGGATCGATTCACGCCCGACAGCGCCCGAATCCGAAACCCCGAAGCCCGGGCCCGCAACGAACGGCTCTACGACAGCATACAATCGAAAACAAGCCGCCGAGCGGTCCCGAGAATGCTCTACAAGATGCTCTTCGTCCGACCCGTCCTCGATACGACATCAAACGGACAGGTCCTCGACGAAACAAGCCAACTGAAGCCATTCGAAGGTAAGACCGTCGGAAATATCGAAATCGACCGGAAACAGGTTTTCGACTCCGGAGGCAAATGGATCGAACGCGCCGCGAACAAGACTCACAGACTCACGCGGGACCGCGTCATCCGTCGGGACCTGCTCCTGAAACCTGGAGATTCCTTCGACCCACAACTCCTTGTCCGGACCAAACAGTTGCTCCGGTCCCGCGACTACATCGCAGACATCGACATCGAGGTGCTTATCGACACCCTCGACACCACGTGCGTAAATCTCCGGATCTCGACACGCGACAGCTGGACCATCTCCGCGGATGGTGCCGTCTACTCCGAAGGAAGAACCATGGTGGCACTCTCCGACGCTAACATTCTCGGAACCGGAAACAAACTCAAGGTCATGACCAACTTCAACCGAAAGGATTTCTCGTTCGGCGGAAACATGGTCGAATATGAAATCCCGAACGTCCTGGGAACCTTCTATACCGCAGAATTCGCCGCCGGACGCAGTTTTTACAGTTCAACCCTCGACCTTGGGATCCGCAAGGAGTTCCTAAAACCCACCGACTACGAGATCGGAATTACCTACAACGACATCAAGGACAAACGCTACATGATCGAACGGGACTCCTCGCTGCTTGTCAAGGAACGCAACCTCGACATCTGGGGCGGATACTCCCGATTCCTGCGGGGCCTCGGATCGAGCGTCTACCTCACGGGGCGATACAACTACAACCGCGTAAGTCGCAGACCCGAAGTCGGGCCCCGGCTGAATCCGGCCCTGCACGACCAGGACGCGCTGCTCGTCGGGCTCGGAATGTACCGCGAAAAATTCTATACCGCCAACATGATCTACGGATTCGGCCGACGAGAGTACCTCGCCGCAGGATACAAGGCCGAAATAATATCCGGATATACCTGGGGAGAGTTCAGCGATGCGGCATACCTCGGATTGAGCTATGAAACCGGTGGATTCTGTCCCCTGGGCTACATCATGGGTGGGGCCACGCTCGGAAGCTACATCGATCCCGACAACGGCATGTGGCAGCGAAGCGCCATCGACATCGATCTGAGGTGGTTTTCGAATCTGTTTCTCGTCCGGCGCAGCCGCATCCGACAGTTCCTCGCACTCAACTACACCCAGGGATGGAACCGCTGGCAGGGAAGCGACGAAAGCATCCGCTTCACCAAAACAAACGGCTTGCAGACTCTAAAGGAGTATGCCATCGGGACAAACCGCATGATTCTCAATACCGAGACCGTGGTATTCACCCCTTATCAGCCTTTGGGATTCCGGATCGCCGTATTTGGATTCGCGGATTTCGGGCTCCTGGGCTATTCACCCAACATCTTCAAGAACGAATTCTTCACCTCGTTCGGTCTCGGAATCCGGTTGCGAAACGAACGGCTCGTATTCAATACGCTTCAGATCCGGCTCGGAATCGCGCTCGGAAAGCGGGGGCTCGTCGATTGTGAATACTTCCGGATCTCGAACCCCACCAGCCTGGAACAGTACCGCTACCGTCCGACCCGACCCGAAATCGTCGACTTCGAATAAATCCGCGCTGAGCCCGACCAGGGCCTCACGCGACAAAACAGACCGGGCCGGGACCTCCCGCGAAAAAACGGGGCGGAACGGACATACCGCTCCGCCCTTCGGGACTTTTTATCGCTTATGGGAAGGTCCGCAAACCGCTATTTGCGGGTCCGGACCCGCAGGACGCCCTGTTTTCCGGGCGTCGTGTCGTTGCGGATCAACTCTACGCGCTTGATTTTCCCCGGTTCGATCCGCTCCAGATCGGCCTTGGTAGCCGGTTTCCCGTCGATCTCGATCCGATACTCCGTCTCGTCGATCTCCGAAAAGTCGGCCGTCACGCGCCCCTTGGCCACCGTGACCGAACCGTTGTCGTCGGAGCGCGTCTTCGACATCACATCCGGCCCCGTGACCACCATGCCGCCCCGGCCTCCGACAACCGTATTGTAGGGAACGGCGGGTTCGGCGGCCTCCGCGTCCGTCTCATAAACGGCAACCAACCGGCCCCGGAGCACCCGGTCATCGAGGTTTTCCAGTTTCCGCTGTGCCTCCTTCCATTCGTCGCTCTGGAAGTAGGAATCCATCTCCGAGAGCTGCATCTGCGCCTTTTTCCACTCCTCACTCTGGAAATAGGAGTCGGAAGCAGCGGAGACCTCGGAGAGCCGCTTCTGGGCATCCTTCCACTCGTCGCTCTTGAAGTAGGAGCCCATCTCGGAGAGCTGCATCTGCGCCCGTTTCCACTCCTCGCTCTGGAAATAGTCAATGCCGGAGATCTTCTCTCCCGACTTTTTCATCTCGATCAGGATCACGCTTTCGTTCTCCGGTCCGAGGTATCGGCGGTACTCCTCGGGAATATTGCCTTTGTAGATCGACATGCTCCGGATCTGCTGTACGTCAAGGTCGTTGAGACTGCCCGAATAGCGCTTCCCGTCGACCAAGATCACCGGATTGCCCTCAAGCCCCGACGTAGAGAGCGACGCCTGCGAAGAAGAGCCCGAGATTGAAATGGACATGCTCTTCCCATCGGAGGAGGTTGTCATCAGTGTACCGTAGGCATTGTTCTCAGAGGTCGCAGCCACCTCTCCCGGTTTCTTCAGCGTAACGACGATCACACCGTTCTTGGCTTCCACTCCGTAGGAGGCCCGTGCAAGCGAATCTTTCAGCACCGAGACCGACGCGATCCGTTCCGGACGTAGCGTGTCGAGGGCCTTTGCGTCGGCTTTTGAACCGTCGATAACCACCATCGGGGCCTTCTGCGGATCCGAAACGCCCTCGATTCCGCGGACAATGATCGTATCCGGACCGATTTCCGCACGCATTTCGTGCTTCGTAATCCGATTTTGCGTATCTTTGTACGCAGGAACGACATAACGGGTTTCGGCAAAGGCCCCCAGGGCCAGGCCCGCAAGCGGCAGCAGCAGAAGCGCACGCGCTTCGGTCCGCCGCGACGATTTTTTTCGCAACATCATGGTAATACGGTTTTTAAGTTTACTGTGATTGAAGCTGTTGGCGACTGAGTACCACCTCCCGCCAACAGCTTTCCTTATAAGCAGCATCTGATAGCTCCTGGCATCGATACCCCCGGCCAGCACGGCGGCATCGGCTTCGTATTCGTGAATGGCCCGCAGTTCGCGCCGCAGCAGCCACATCGCCGGATTGAACCATTGCAGACTCCCCGCCAGGTCGGTCACCAGCAGGTCGACCGAGTGGTGCAGACGCACGTGGGCCCGTTCGTGAGCCAGGATCGCGGCGCCGTTGTCGGCCAGATCCTCCTCGGAGATCACGATGTAACGCCCCCAACTGAACGGCGTCAGGCGCTGCGGCAGGTGCACAAGGATCGTCCCGTCGTCGAGCCGCTCGTGGCGGCCCCGGCGGATCATCCGCAGCACGGCAATCAGCGAGCAGAGGGTATGCAGACAGGTGACGGCGGCTCCCGTCACGAAAAGCGCCCCGACAAGGGTTTTCCAGGGGAAAGGCCGTGCGGCGGGGAGAGCCGTTTCGGGAGCAGCTCCACCCATTTCGAAAACCGGAACGGCGGGCAGCGGCGGAAGTTCGCGCCAGACCGTAATCACGCACAGCGGCAGCACAAACGAGAGAAGCATCGCCCCCAGCAGCACGATGCGGTTGAAGCGGTGGAAGGTCTCACGGCTCAGCAGCAGTTTGAAAAAAAGGTAGAAAACAGCCAGGCACGCCCCCACTTTCAGGCTGTAGATCGTCCATTCGTAACACATGGCTACTTCGCGGTTTGATGTTCGATGCGGTCGATCAGTTCGCGCAGCTCCTCGACCGAGATCTTCTCCTCCTCGACCAGCGCCGAAACGGCCCCGAGGTAGGAGTTCTCGAAATAGCGGTCGATGACGTTGCCCAGCGTACGGCGCGAAAACTCCTCCTCGCTCACCAGCGGATAGTACTGGTAGGTATTCCCGAAGGGTTTATGTCCCACGTAGCCCTTCGATTCGAGGGCCCGCACCATCGTCGACAGCGTATTGAAATGCGGTTTCGGGTCCGGGGCCAGGGCCACCAGTTCCCGCACGAACAGCGGTCCGTGCGTCCAGAAGCATTGCATCAGCTCCTCTTCGCGGCGTGTCAAGCGTTCCATGATCGTCTCTTTTTTCCGATTCTTTCCTTGTCTCCGGGCGGGGATTCGCCGCCCTCAGCACAAAGGTAACTAAAAAATCTTCACATGCAACTATTTTTTATAGTTTATCAACTAAAAAATTTAGTTACATCTTTTTTCTTCCGGATTCCATCTATTATATGTATCTTTGAAAAATGATTCTACTCGCAGACAGCGGATCAACCCAGTGCACGTGGATTGCCGACGACGGATCCCGGATACGCAAAGTGCGCACCCGCGGGATCAATGCCGTCCAGCACTCCGACGAGCAGATCCGTGACACACTGGCCGAACTCCCGCCCTGCGGTGAGATCTCAGCCCTGCATTTCTACGGAGCCGGATGCGGCACGACCTTCCCGGAGGCCTCGGAACGCCTCCGCAGGCTGCTCGCCCGGCACTTCGGGACCGGGGAGATCTCCGTCGAATCGGATCTCACGGGCGCCGCACGCGCCCTGTGGGGCCGCGGCGAGGGAATTGCCTGCATCCTCGGAACCGGGTCGAACTCCTGCCACTGCCGCGGGGGTGAAATCGCAGAGCAGGTTCCCCCGCTGGGCTACATCCTCGGTGACGAGGGAAGCGGCGCCGCCCTGGGCCGCGCCCTGCTCAACGGCATCTTCAAGGG
>CALUIG010000096.1 GCA_944320625.1 uncultured Alistipes sp. | reverse complement strand
ACGATGCCGAAGCGCCCTTCATCTATCGGGATTATCCGCCGCCCTGGGAGGTCCTTGAACCCGATGCCGGGGAGTGGCTGCAGCGACTTAGAGTCCTTTAAGAAAAGAGCCCGGCCCCACAGATGTGGAGCCGGGCTTCCCGTATCACCGATTTCAAAATCGGATTATTCGATACCCTTGGCCTGCTTGTAGAGGGCATTGTAGGTATTGTACTTGTCCATGATACCCGGTTCGTCACGCAGACGGAAGCAGAGCGACTTGAGGAACTCCAGCGTATCCACATCCTCGGGCTTGATCTCGTAAGCCTTCTCGAACCAGGGCACGGCGGCCAGGTAAACCTCGTTGACAGCCTTCAGATCGGCATCATAGGCGGCCTGGCTGCTGTACTGCTTCTCATTCATCACCTTGTTGAGCGCATCGCCCTTGATCGTGTAGAAGACGCCCAGATAGTAGTTGCCCTCGAAGAGGTCGGGCTTCAGTTCCACAACCTTCTCGAACGACTCGATGCTCTTGTCGTAATCCTTCAGGGCATAGAAGATACGGCCGCGGCCGAACCACAGGTCCACATTCGAAGGATTCTCGGCAATGGCCTTGTCGATCAGAGCCACGAGGTCTGCGGGATCACCCACGCCCTCCTCCGAGGTGTAGAGCTGCATCAGACCGTCGAGGATCCGCTCGTTCTTCGGGAACTTCTCGATACCCGTCAGCAGGGCCTGCTTGGCCTTCATCACATTCGCCTTGTCGGCATCCTTCTGGCCATAGTAGCAGTGGAAGAGGTAGTAGTAGATATTACCCTCCTCATCGGCATAGTTCTTCTCGATGGCCTGCTGGAGGTACTTGCCGCCCTTGACGAACGATTTGGCATTGTTCGCGCCGTCGACCGTCAGCAGGTAACCCGCATAGTAGAGCAATGCCGGATCGGCATCCCCGTAGGCGGGGCTCGACTGAGCCTTGTAAGCCGTCACATAGGCGTTTGCGGCACCTTCGTAGTCGCCCGAGTCAATGCCGATGTTACCGACCTGCGAGCAGAAGTCGCTGATCTGCTTCAGCCCCTCCTTCACCTTGTCCGCACTCTTCGGATCGAGCTCGTAAGCCTTGTTGTAGGCCTCGATCGCCTTGGCCGGAGCATCCTTGATCACCCAGCGGGTCTGCTTCCACGTCGCCACCTTGTTGTCCTTGATGTAGGCCGTGAACCAGGGGTAGACCCACGCCGTGTACTGAACGCCGTTGAGCGTCTCCTGCGACGTGGACTTCGGATCTCCGACCGTAAGTTTGAGCATCGTGGACTCCATGTTGACGAAGAGGTTCTTCGTCGGTTCCACGGCCACCTCATAGAAGGCCTTACCGCGGTTGATCCACGTGGCGGCCTTCGAGGCCTTCTTCTCGTTGGCGATGTCGGCATCGCTCTTTTCGATCTTGGCGAGAAGCGCTTCCTTGTTCACTTTCTGGGCCTGGACGGCGGGAACTGCCACGAGCAGTGCCGCGAGAGCCGTCAAAATCGTTTTTTTCATACGAACTGATATTAAAAGTTTTTCGGTTGTTTTCGTTTTTCTCCGTCGCTACTCTCCGGCAGGCTGTTCGGGAGCCGAAACTCCGTTGTCGGCCTCCGTATTTCCGGCCGATTCGGGGGTTGCGGAGCTCTCGGCGGCCTGAGGTTCGTCCTCCTCACCCGCAGCCGGAACGGCCATCACCGAGGCGATGGCGTCGCCCTCGCGCAGGTTGATGATCCGCACGCCCTGCGTAGCCCGTCCCGCGAGCCGGATCTGCGACACCGCGGTCCGGATCGTCAGACCCGAGCGGTTGATGATCATCAGGTCGTTTTCGTCCGTCACGGCCTGGATCGAGATCAGTTTGCCGGTCTTCTCCGTGACGTTGATCGTCTTGACGCCCTTGCCGCCGCGATTCGTGATGCGGTACTCGTCCAGATCGGTCCGCTTGCCGTAGCCGTTTTCGCTCAGCACCAGCACATCCTGCTTCGAGTCGGGCTCCACACAGATCATGCCGACCACCTCGTCACCCTCTTCGATCGAGATACCGCGCACTCCGGCGCCTACACGCCCGATCGGACGTACCGTATTCTCGTTGAAGCGGATCGCCTTGCCTTCGCGCGCCGCGATGAGCACCTCGGCATGACCGCTCGTCAGTTTGGCTTCGATCAGCTGGTCGCCCTCGCGGATCACGATGGCGTTGACACCGTTCTGACGCGGACGCGAATAGGCTTCGAGTTTCGTCTTCTTGATCGTGCCGTCCTTCGTACACATGATGATGTAGTTGTTGTCCACATACTCCGCATCATCGAGGCGCTTGACATTGATGTAGGCCCGGACCTTGTCGTCGGGTTCGATCTGGATGACGTTCTGGATCGCACGTCCCTTCGACGAACGGGTTCCCTCGGGAATCTCATAGACCTTCAGCCAGTAGCAGCGGCCCTTCTCCGTAAAGAAGAGCATCGTATTGTGCATCGAGGCCACATAGATATGCTCGATGAAATCCTCGTCGCGCGTGGCACTGCCCTTGGCCCCCACCCCGCCACGGTTCTGCGTGCGGTATTCGGCCAGCGGCGTACGCTTGATATAGCCCATGTGCGAAATGGTGATCACCATGTCGTCGTCGGCATAGAAATCCTCCGGATTGAACTCCTCCGAGGCGTAAACGATCTCCGTGCGGCGCTCGTCGCCGTACTTCTCCTTCATTTCAAGCAGTTCGTCCTTGACGATCTGCAGCTGCAGCGCCTCGCTGGCCAGCACTTCGGTCAGGTGTGCGATCAGGGCCGTCAGTTCGTCGCGTTCGGCCACCAGTTTGCCCCGCTCGAGTCCCGTCAGCGCACGCAGACGCATCTCGATGATGGCCGAAGCCTGGATGTCCGTCAGTTCGAAACGCTCCATCATCGTCTGCTTGGCGGCATCGGGCGTCTGCGACGAGCGGATGATGTGCACGATCTCGTCGATGTTGTCCTGGGCGATCAGAAGACCCAGCACGATGTGCAGGCGCTCTTCGGCCTTGCGCTTGTCGAAGCGCGTGCGCCGTACCACCACGTCGTGACGGTGGTCAATGAAGTGCCGGATCAGGTCGCGCATCGACAACAGCTGCGGCCGGCCGTTCACCAGCGCGATGTTGTTCACCGCAAACGACGTCTGCAACGGCGTATTCTTGAACAGCGTATTGAGCACCACGCTCGCCACGGCGTCGTGTTTCAGGATAATGATGATCCGCAGGCCGTTGCGGTCCGATTCGTCGTTGATGTAGGAGATGCCTTCGATCTTCTTGTCGTTGATCATGTCGGCGATCTTCTTGATCATCTCGGCCTTGTTGATCATGTAGGGGATCTCCGTCACGACGATGCACTCACGGCCGCTGGGCGTATGTTCGATCTCGGTCTTGGCACGCATCACGACACGGCCGCGGCCCGTCAGCATCGCCTCCTTGACCCCCTCGTAGCCATAGATGAGGCCGCCCGTGGGGAAATCGGGACCCTTGACATAGTGGAGCAACTCCTCGCCCGAGATCTCGGGGTTGTCGACATAGGCACAGCAGGCATCGACCACTTCGCCCAGGTTGTGCGGGGCCATGTTCGTGGCCATGCCGACGGCAATACCGCTGGCGCCGTTGACGATCAGCAGCGGGATCTTGGTCGGGAGCACGGTCGGTTCGGGGATCGTATCGTCGAAGTTCAGCGTCCAGTCGACGGTCTCCTTGTCGATGTCGGCCATCACCTCGTCGGTGATCTTCTTCATGCGGGCCTCGGTATAACGCATGGCCGCGGGCGAGTCGCCGTCCATCGAGCCGAAGTTACCCTGTCCGTCGACCAGCGGGTAACGCATCGACCACTCCTGGGCCAGGCGCACCATGGCGTCGTAGACCGACGTATCGCCGTGGGGGTGGAACTTACCGAGCACGTCGCCGACGATACGCGCCGACTTACGGGTTGGTTTGTCGGAGTAGAGGTTGAGCTCCGCGCTCATATCGTAGAGGATGCGTCGGTGCACGGGTTTCAGGCCGTCGCGCACGTCGGGCAGGGCCCGCGACACGATGACCGACATCGAGTAGTCGATATAGGCCGACTTCATCTGCTCTTCGATATTGATGGGGATGATACGCCCCACCAAACCGGCATTCTTTTCTTCTTCTGTAAGCATCTATCTCTTCAATAAAACCGGATTCGTCTGCGGGTCGATCCGCGACCCGCCAAATAACGAACAAAAATAGTAATTTCTTGCGATCTGGCCAACTTTGGAGGTAAAAAACACACGCACGCGCGCGATATTTTTCGGGCTGCGCAGCGTTTTCGGCCCTTTTCCGGCGATTTGAGGGCAAAAAAAATTCCGCCCGACAGAGGGTCGAGCGAAGAAGTTCCTGCCGGTCGATTTTCCGGGAGATTCCCCGGTCCGGCCCATGGCACCCGACGCCGGGTCTCCACCGGAGAGCGATCATCCGGAAAGGCCTATCGGAAATCGATGAATTCGTAGCCTTCGCAGCGTTTCCGGTCGAAGGTCCGCAGCGGCTCGCCGAGCGGCGCCACCCGATCTACGGTGATCCGCACCCGTTCGCCGTCGTAGTCGTAGTCCAACGCCTCGGGACGCATCGTGGCGGTCAAGACCGTCACGGTAACCGTACCCGCCGGGGAATTGTTCTCCGCCGTGGGGGTCAGCCGCACGACGGCCCTCCCCTCCGCTTCGGAAAGGAGCTCCGGGGTATATTCACTGCCCAGGAAATCGAATGCCCGGACGGGATTGTTCAGGATGTTGCGGCTTGCGGTATCGACTCCGACGATCGTCACCTCGCGGCGGGCATGGTCCACCTCATAACGGAGCGTTCCGTCACAGAAGACCTCGGCGTCGCCCAGCGTAAGGAAGTAGCCCTGCCCCTCGACAGTATAACTGCCCCCGATCCGGGACTCCCCGGCCTCGACTTCGAACGCCACCTCATACCCTTTCATCGCGCGGAATCCGGCGGCCAGGCCTTCGAGGATTTCAGCGGCACGATTCCCGGCCGCGACAGGGCCCACGCAGGCCAGCAATACCACAAAAAGCAGCAATCGTTTCATGATTGGATCCGTTTTTCGAGTCCGTAAATTCAGGAGACCCCCAGCTCCTGCAACTTGGCCTCCAGCGAGGGGAGGTCATAGAAAAGAATGTCACGGGGTTTGGCCCCCTGCTGACGCCCCACAATCCCGGCCCTTTCGAGCTGCATCATGATGCGCCCCGCACGGTTGAATCCCACTTCGTAGTTACGCTGAATCATCGACGTGGAGATCTGACCGCTCGACACGGCATCGCGGGCAATCTCGGCGAAGAGCGAATCATACTTCACCGGTGCCGAGGACTCCTCACTGCCCATCTGCCCGCCGCCGTCACCGCTTTCGGGCGTATAGTCGGGCAATTCGTAAGCCTCCGTGTAGCCCTGCTGTTTGGAGATATAGTCGACGATGCGTTCGACCTCCTTGGTCTCGACCAGCGCACACTGGATACGGGTCAGTTCGCCGTCCTTCGAGATGAGCATGTCACCGCGGCCGATCAGCTGGTCGGCACCCGGACGGTCGATAATCGTCCGCGAGTCGATCATCTGCATCACGCGGAAGGCGATCCGCGCCGGGAAGTTGGCCTTGATCTTACCCGTAATGACGTCGACCGACGGGCGCTGCGTGGCGATAATCAGGTGGATACCGATGGCTCGGGCCTTCTGGGCCAGACGCGTCACGGGGGTCTCGACCTCCTTGGCCGTCATGATCAGGTCGGCAAACTCGTCGATCACCACCACGATATAGGGCAGGTAGCGGTGTCCGTGCTGGGGGTTCAGACGCCGGGCGACGAATTTCGCATTGTATTCCGAAATATTGCGCACCTCGGCCTTCTTGCAGAGTTCCAGACGCGTATCCATCTCCGTACAGAGGGCATTGAGCGTATAGACCGCCTTCTTGGGGTCGGTGACGATCGCCTCCTCCTCGGACTGCATCTTGGCCAGGAAATGACGTTCGATCTTGGCGTAGAGCGAAAACTCCACCATCTTCGGGTCGATCATCACGAATTTCAGCTGCGCGGGATGCTTGCGGTAGAGCAGCGACGTAATGATGGCGTTCAGGCACACCGACTTGCCCTGTCCCGTAGCTCCGGCCACGAGCAGGTGGGGCATCTTCGTCAGGTCGAAGACGTAGTTTTCGTTCTGGATCGTGCGCCCGATGACCACCGGCAATTCGGCCTTCGACTCCTGGAAACGCAGCGACCGCACGGCCGAATACATCGACACGACCTGTTTGTTGCGGTTCGGGACCTCGATACCGATCGTCCCGCGGCCCGGGATCGGCGCGATGATGCGGATGCCCGATTCGGCCTTGAGGCTCTGGGCAATATCGTTCTGCAACCCCTGGATCTTCGAGATCTTGACGCCCTGGGCCTGGACAATCTCGTAGAGCGTCACCGTCGGGCCCACCGTCGCCTTGATGCGCTGGATCGGAATGCCGAAATACTTGAGCGTCTCCTCGATGCGGGTCTTGTTCTCGAAGATCTCCTCGTCGGAGACCTCCATGTCCGAGATATAGTCCTCGAGCAGCGTCACGGGGGGCTTGCGGTAGTTCACAAGATCCTTCAGCGGGTCGTAGCTCTCCGTGGGGATCCGCTTCGCGTCGACGACCTCCGCCTCGTGCGTCTCAACCGTCACCACAACGCCTTCCGACGGTGCCACAGTCGCCGTTGCAGGCTCTTCCGGCTCCGCGGCCGACGTCGCCGCCGATCCGTTCTCCGCACCCGTGGGTACGACATCCACGAGTTCTATCGGCTCCCTTTCCCCGGCTTCGGAATCCGTCGACAACGGATACTCCCCGCCGGCCGGCTCCACGTTGTCTCCGTTATCCCCATTGTCCCCGTTGCTCTCGTTGTCCTCGCCGCCACCGACCGTGATTTCAATAAAGGGATCCTCCGAAAGATCCGAGGGACCTACGCCCCGATGCGTCGGGCGCTCCAGTTCGATCAGTCCGCCACGACCCATCACCACGCGTCCACCGGCATGTGGATGCTCCGCTCCGGAGCGCGGATCCGTCTCCTCCGCATCCGGGCTTTCGCTCCCGGCGTACGGCTCGATCGGACGGCCGTCGGAGGTCAGTTCCACGAAGGGGCTCTCCTGCGGAATCGGGCGCCGGATACCGGGATTCGGAGCCTCCGGGGTCTCTGCCCCGGGGCCCGGAACGGCCGGACGCCGGCCTTCGTGTTCCACCGGAGTTGCAGAGGTCGGAGTTGCGGACACCTCTTCCCCGTCCCGGACGGAAGGCCGTTCGGCCGGCAGACCGGCCGGACGTCGGACGACAACCTCCGGTTCTTCGTCCGACGTCCGACGGGCGTTGCTCCCGCCCGTCTCCGGGCCCCGGGGCTCCTCTCCGGAGTCGGTTTTCCGAGCCGGGATCTCCGCAGCCTGCGCATCGTCCGAAGCCGCTTCCGGAGCGTCGTAATCCGCCTCCGAATCACCGCGGAGATGGATTTTGCTACGGACCGTATCGACGATCTTTCCGCTCTGGTCCATCAGGACATTCCCGGCCTCGTTGACCTTGTTGATGAAATTGCGGTTGATAAAGACACCAGTCAGGATCCATCCTCCGACGAGCAGGATCAGCGTTCCGAGCGCCCCGATGGCTCCGGGCAGCAGCCCGATACCGGCATCCTCACCGAACGCATGGCGGCTGGCCATCAGGTTGCCGAAGGCCCCGCCCCACCCCGTGCTTGAACAGAGGCTCCAGCGTGCATCGAAGAGATACCCCAGCGTCAG